>JAYGEB010000103.1:0-11293 GCA_046582595.1 Alphaproteobacteria bacterium
GCTGAACCTTTCGTAAGCCCGCCCCGAGGCTCCCCAATTGGCCGCCGGCTTGAGATTGTGCGCCTGAATAATATCCTCGGCCATCGCAACCTACTCTCCGCCATTGGTCCGCGTCGCCGTATCCTAACAGGAAAAGGTGGCGCAAGGTTGGATTTCAATCGTCCATCCATTGGCCGCGTCCGGGCCAGGCCTCGACCAGATCCGCCAACACCGGCCAGACTTGCAGGCCATCGCGGATGTCCTGGGCCAAATGTCCCGGCTCGGCGTTGAATTCCAGTTTGGCCAGGTCGGGCATGCGCATCGGGTACAGCACGCCATCCAAATGGTCGCATTCATGCTGCAGCAAAGCCGCATGGGCGCCCGCCGCATCGAGTGAAATTTCGTCGCCCTCCAGGTTTTGATACGTCAGGCGCAAGGCGCCGTGACGGGGCACCTTGCCATGCAGTCCGGGAATGGAAAGGCAACGCTCCCAACCAGGGACATCCGCCGCGCCGGCCAGGCTCAGCACCGGATTGACCAGCACCACCCAAGGCGCCGCCTCGCCCCCCGCATCGGCGATCAGCCGCGGGCTCAAGCGGTAGACCACCAGGCGCAGGCTTTCGAACACCTGCGGCGCGGCGATGCCGGAGCCGCCCACGTGGATCAGCGTATCCTTCATATCCTCCGCCAGACGGGCGATTTCCGGATCCCTGGGGTCCGCGATTGTTTCCGCCGCGCGGTATAAAATTGGATTGCCCATCTGGGCAATTTCCCGGATCGCCATTTTGTATCCCTTACATTTTTATCTTCGAGAAATGATGCCGCGGCCAGACAGTTCATGCCGCCAGAAATTCCTACCAAGAGCGGGTAATTCAGCTATTTTATGGAAATTATACGCTGCGGCAAATAGCGAATTTGTCTCGCGGGACTAGCCCATGGGGGCTGAAGGCAGTAGGAGTGGGAGATCGGCCATGGTCGCCATGAACATCGAGAGCAACGACATCGTCATCGAAGCCTGGAATACGGTGCTGTTCGACAAGTTCACGCGGTTCAAGCATCTGGTGACAAGCTTCTCCTATCACAGCGACGAGGCCTTCCTCCGCCACCCGTTCCCGGAAGACGCCCGCGTCCTTGACGTGGGCTGCGGCTTCGGTGATTGCGCCATACGCATTGCCCAGGAATTCGCGCCCCGCAGCGAGGTGTTTGGCGTCGATTGCGCCCGGAACTTCGTGGATGCCGCAAAGAATGAAGCCAAGGCGGCCGAGGCGGCCAACGTATCGTTCTTCGTGGCCGATGTGCAGCTCGATGATTTGCGTGGGCCCTACGATTATGCCTTCTCCCGCTTCGGCACGATGTTTTTCATGGCGCCGGGCGCCGCGCTGGGCAATATCCGCAAATCACTCAAACCGGGCGGTGAATTCGTCCAGATCGTTTGGCGCAAGCGGGAGGACAACCCCTGGCTTTTCGAGGCTGAACAGCGGGTCAAGCAGATCGTGCCGGTGATCTCTCACGAAGAGACGGATGAAGTCCACTGTGGTCCCGGCCCATTTTCCATGGCCGATGCCGATATGGACAGCTCCATGTTACAAGCGGTGGGCTATGACCACATCGCGTTTGAGCGTTTCGATGCCGATATCTTCATCGGCAGGGATATGGACGACGCCATTGATTTCGCCATGGAATTGGGCCCGGCCGGGGAAATCATCCGCCTGGCCGGCGAGGAAGGCCAGCGGCTGAAGCCAGAGGTCATGGAGGCGCTACGGGAAACCCTGACGCCGTATCTGAAGGACACGGGCGTCTGGGCGCCGTCCAGCGCCTGGTTCATCACGGCCCGCAACCCGAACTAATACGGCCGCTCGCCCCGAACCAGCAGGCGGTAGAGCATGCGGTGCTGGCGGTGGTCGAAATCGAAGCCGGCCTTGTGCATGGCGGAGCGGTTATCGACGATCAGCATGTCGCCCAGGGTGTATTCGTGCACGTAGATGAATTCCGGGCGCATGGCCATCTCCAGCAGTGAGGCCAGAAAGTCCTGGGTTTCTTGTGGTTCCATGCCGAGGATCCTTTCGGTCTTGCTTTTGTGGAACCAGATCGCCTTGCCGCCGCGCTCGGGGTGGGTGCGCACCAGGGGGTGGATCACCGGGCCGCCTTCCGCATCCCGTTGGTCGCGGAGAATATCGGGATTGGCGATATCGGTCCGCGCGCTGGAGATCAGGGTATTGGCCGTCTTCATGCCGTCGATGCGTCGGCGCAGGTCGTCGGGAAGGGCTTCATAGGCGGCGCGCATGTTGCAAAGCGCCGTGCCGCCGCCGCGGTCGGGCAGGGCCACGGGATAGAGAGAGGTAAATTTCGGCGGAATTTCCTGGTTGGTATGATCCGTGTGCCAGGTGGCGGTCTTGCCCACCTTGGCCGGCTTGCCCTGGCTGTCCTTATGGCGGTTCGAAAGGGTGCTGACCATGGGCACGCCGGGGGCGAGGTAGCGGCGGTTCTGATCTTCCATCAGTTCGCCGAACAATTCGCCCGCCGCCTGAAATTGCGCCGCCGTGAATTGCTGGCCGCGAATGACCAGGGCGACGTTATCGACCAGGGCGTCGTAAAGACGCTGGCGGGTGGCCTCATCGATGGCCGCTGTCAAATCGATGCCGGTCACTTCCGCGCCGATATGTTCCTTGATCTTGGTGATCCGCATATCCTGTCGTAGGGCAGGCATGCTCATCGGAATTTCACCTCGTCAAGATTGAGGACCATTGACACTAAATATCCATCAATGTCTTGCGCAGAAAGTCCAGAACGTTGATCACGGCGTAATTGCGGAAGCGCGCGCGGTCGCCGGGCAGCGAGACCGTCCGGGCATGCCGCCCATCGCCGATGGCGAGGTGCATGTAAACCGTGCCGTTCGGCTGTTCGTCCCCAGGCTGGGCGGTCACCACGGCGAGGCCCACATCGGTTTCGAAATCCTGGCGCACCCGGCCGGCCGCCGTTGCGGCGCCGTCCGCGCCGGATAATTCATCCCTGTCCCAGTTGCCGCTTATCGCGGCGCCTTGGAAGACCGCCAGGCGATGGTCGATTTCGGAAAGGCGGGCGGCGAGCACGCCGCCGGTCATGCTTTCGGCGACGGCCAGGGTCAGGCCGCGCACCTTGAGCAGGTCGAGGACGACCACTTCCATGGATTGCTCGTCGACGCCGAAGATGATATCGCCCAACAAAGCGCGGATCAGGGTTTCCTCCCGTTCGATGATCTCCGCCGCGGTGGCCTCGTCCGCCGCCTTGGCGGTGATGCGCACCTTGATGCCGTCCATGCCGCTGGCCTGAAAGGCCAGGGTCGGATTGCCCTGGATGTCGAGTTGTTCGATACGCTCCGCCAGGCTCTCGGCAAGGCCGGATTCGCTGTTGCCCCAGGTGCGCAGAACGCGGCTGCGGATCACCGCCGTCTCGCCCGCGCGGTGCTGCAGATCGGCCAATATGGTGCCCTGCATCATGGTGCGCATCTCGTGCGGTACGCCGGGCACGGCATAAATCACCTTGTCGCCGATGGGGCAGATCAGGCCGGGCGCCGTGCCCGGCATCTGCGCGATCAGGCTGGCGCCTGCGGGGATGTCCGCCTGGCGGCGGTTGTTGTTGGCCATGACGCGGCCGCGGGATTCGAACATCTCGCGGATTTTGGCGACAACCGCTTCGTCCCGGCGCAGTTCGACGCCCATGATGGCGGCGATCACCTCCCGTGTGATATCGTCCTGGGTCGGGCCCAGGCCGCCACAGCAGATGACCGCGTCGCTGCGTTCGAGGGCATGGCGGATGGTCCGCTCCATGCGGCCGGAATTGTCGCCGACCTTGTCCTGGAAATGGGAATCGATGCCGGCCAGCGCCAATTGTTCGCCGATCCAGGAAGAATTGGTGTCCACGATCTGGCCAAGCAGCAGTTCCGTGCCGATGGCGACGACTTCGCAACGCATGTGTTGATCACCTTGTTTTGTTGATCCGCGGCTATCCCGCGCGGCCTAATTTACCTGCTTCTCATGCCCCTCCCAATAGGGCTTGCGCAACTCGGTCTTCAAGATCTTGCCGGCGCCCGAGAGCGGCAGCGGCTCGCTCACGAAGGTGACGCTACGGGGGCACTTATAATTGGCGATCCAGTCGTGGCAATGGGCGATCAGGCCGTCTTCGTCCAGTTCCGCGCCCTCGGCCAGGCGGGCGATGGCGTGGACCTGTTCGCCCCATTTTTCATGCGGGATGCCGATCACGGCGCATTCGACCACGTCGGCATGTTGATAGATCGCATTCTCGACCTCCGCCGAATAGACGTTTTCACCGCCCGAGATGATCATGTCCTTGACCCGGTCGACCACATAGATGAAGCCGTCCTCGTCCATGCGGCCGCCATCGCCCGTATGCAGCCAGCCATTGCGCAGGGTTTCCGCCGTCAGTTCGGGCTGGTTCCAATAGCCCAGCATGACGTTTTCGCCGCGGCCGCAGATTTCGCCCACCGTGCCTCGGGGGACCTCGTTGTCGTCCTCGTCCACGATTCTGATTTCCACGCCGGGAATGGCCAGGCCGGCGGATTTGATCTTGCCCGCCAGGGGTCCTTCCTCGACCATGCGGTTGGCCGGCAGCGCGGTCAGCACGGGCCCGGACTCGGTCTGGCCATAGAGGTGATGAAATTGCGCGTTGGGGATCACTTCCAGGGCGGTCTTGAGAACCGCCTCGGGCATGGGCGAGGCGCCGAACAGCACATGCTTGATGCCGCCCAGGTCGTAACCGCCGACCTCGGGATGATTTACCGTCATGTTGATCATGGTCGGCACCAACAGAACGATATTGATCTTGTTCTCCTGGATGGCCCGCAGGGTGTCGAGTGGCGTGAAACTGGGAATTATGGTGGAGGCGCCGGCCAGGGAGGTGAGGGCGAAAGTTGCCGCGCCGTTCGCCAAATGAAACATGGGCGCGGCGTGCAGGTAATGGGACGTGGCATTGAAGCCCACTTCGCCGGCGAACTGCAAGGCGTTCAGAACCAGGTTCCGGTGGCTCAACATCACGCCCTTGGAGCGCCCCGTGGTGCCGCCCGTATAGAACAGCCCCGCCATCTCATCGCCGCCCGTGTCCAGCGGCTCCATTTCGCCGGCGCCGTCTATCAGGGCCTCGAACGACAACATGCCTTCGGGCGGGGCGCCATCGCCCACGTGAACCACTGTTTTAAGGCGTTCCAACCGACCCTGAATTTTTGGCAGCATCGCGGTGAAATTGTCGTCGATCAACAACACCGTAGCGCCGGAATCATTCATCCAATGCTCCACTTCGGGCGGCGCGAGGCGGGTATTGATGGGCACGAAAACCCCGCCGGCCCAGGGCACGGCAAAGAAATATTCCAGATAACGGTCGCTGTTCAGGCTCAGCATGGCGACCCGGTCGCCCGTGGCCACGCCGATGCCCCGCAGGCCCGCCGCCAGACGCGAGACCCGGTCGCTGAATTGCGACCAATCATGCCGACGGCCCTGAAAGTTCGAGGCCAGGCCGCCGCCATTGACCTGGGCCGCCCGGCGAATGATGGAACTGATGCGCATGGCCCCGATGACCTCCCGGAAATTTCCAACTGTTCGCCAGCGTAGTCTACCGTAATTCTCAGCTATTGGCAGCGCCTTCGAATTCGCCGCGCAGGCGCGCCACGATGGCCAGGTCGGTGGCGATGTTGCCATAGCAGGCGGCGTTGAAGCGGGTGGTGATGGCGGCCACAGGCGCGCCGGGAAGGGCGCTTTCAAGCGCCGCGCGGCGTTCATGGGGCGTGGCGGACGGCACGAATTCGTGGCCGTGGGCGCGGGCGGCGGTCAGCAGATCGAAATAGAGCGCGAAAACCTCCGTCACTCCCGGCAGATCCTTGGGCATGCGCGGGGGCGGGGCGGCATCATTGGGGAACAGCCAATCGGGCAACAATCCCAGGGCCAGCTTCAGCAGGTCGGATTTGGCGTCGCGGGCGCCCCGGATCGATTCACGTTCCAGCGCCACTTTGTCCCGGAGCCGCTGGTTCCGGGCGCGATGGGCCGCCAGCATTAGGCGGTACAACAGATAGACCGCCAGAACGATCACCGCGTACATGATCACCCGGTTTAGCATCTCGATCTGTGGCGGCAGGCTGTTGGCGTCCAGGTTGCGCAAAAAATCGAAGTTAGGAACCGTGAAGACCTCGCTGCGGCCGGAGCCGGGCTGCATTTCCGGCAGCAGGCCGGCCAGAAACCGCAGAATGGGCACCAGGATCAGGGCCAGAAGCCACATGAGCAGATCCGTCAGAAAGATCCAGGCCGCCACCACCAGGTCCAGTCCGCGGCCGCCCAACGCCGCCGCGACCAGCCCAATGACAAACCCGCCGCCCAGCACCAGGGCGATGGCGGCGGCGACCATGGTGGTCCAGGCCCCGCCCGGCGGCAGCCTGGCAAACGCCAGTCCGGCCAGGCACACAACGAAGAACGGCACCAGCATCGGGGCGGCGCCGACGTCGATATCAAAGGCCTGTTCCAGTACGATGGCCAGGGCCAGGGCGACGATGCCCAGGCGGAACGTGGTCAACAGGCGCAGGGGCGGATGGGTTTCCACCGCGATGGTGACGCCGCGAAACCATAGGAACCCGGCGCCCGCGCAGCCAATGACCAGGCCGCCGGTCACGATGCCGGTGAAATCGCCGGCAAGCATATGAAAGGCCCATGGCAGGTCGGCGCCATGCCCACGTGGCGTGATCGCCATGGCGAGATAGACCGCCACCAATCCGACGGACGCCTGGTAGGGTCCCCGTCGGGCCGGTTCGGAAATGGTGCCGGCGATGGTCCAGACCACGGCAATGGCGACGGCGATGAGGACCGGTATGAGCGCCAGCGGCAACAGCGCCCGTTCCAGGCCAAGGGCCCGGCCAAGCAGGCCGGATATGGGATACAGCCAGGCCGTGTCGGCGGCAACGATCGCCAGAATGGCCAACAGATCCCGGCGGCTAGGCATCCAGGCTCTCCGGCTCGATTTCGGGCAGCTCGAAAATGGCGCGATAGTCCCGCATGGGCAAGCCGGGATAATCGGGCGGCTCGCCGTTACCGACAAAAAAGGCCGTGACGCAATGGCCCCGGCGGCCCAGGTCGGCAAGGAATGCGGCGGTCGAGGGGCGCACGGCGCCGGCCACATAAACCACCGTTGCGCCGTGCGGCAGCGCCTCGGCGCCATGGCGACGGACCAGGTTTTCCAGCGAGCTGGTGGTAAACGGATTGGCGCCCGCCAGCGTCGTCATCAGCGCCGTCAATTGATCCGGCCCCGCGCCCGGCGCGACCAGGGGCGGGGCCAAGGCGCCCGCCATGTTGCCGTTGGAGATCAGGCCGACGCTGTAGCCCAGTTCGATGCAGCGCACGGCGACGGAGGCGGCACCCGTCACCGCGGCCTCGAGCACATTGGGGTGTATGCGCCAGCGCTGGACGGAAGAATCGCATTCCAGCATGATCACTACCCGTTGGGTAACGGAGGGGTCATAGGTTCTGACAAAGACCTCGTTGCGCCGCGCCGTGGCCTTCCAATCTATCCGGTGGGCGGGGTCGCCGTGGCGGTAGTCGCGCAGTCCGGCGGGGCGGGTGGGATCATCGGCCAGGCGCGATCGGCTCCAGATATCGCCCATGGGGCGCATCGAGGGCAACTCGAATTCCGGCAGGGGCACCCAGCGGGGATAGACGATCAGGCTAGGGGGCCGCTTCGCCGTGTCCAACTGGGCCTGGTAGAAGCCGAAAATATCGCCGCTGGTTATCCGCGTGGGGCCAAGGCCGTAAATGCCCCGCCGCGCCGCGCGCAGGCGGTGGTGAAACTTGACCCGTTCGTAGGGGCCAAAGCCGGTCTCATTCTTGATGGCGTGCGCCACGGTACCTCCAACCGGACGGCCAATGGCCGAGGCCGGCGGAGCGGCAAGTTCCAGACCGTCCGGCACGCCCTCTGAAACCTTCAGCCAGGGCAGGGGCAGGGGTTTGCGGTTCTCCACGGTCAGGGTCAGCTCGAACGTTTCGCCCACCACCAGGCGGTCGGCGGAGGGCCGGCATTGATAATCCACCTCGACCAGGGCCAGCCGGGAGACGAAGGCCAGGACCAGGATCAACCCAAATAGCGCGGTGACGAATAATTTCCCTGTCACCGCGCCAACGATGGCGACGATAAACAATACACCGACGATCAGGTCCGAGACGACGGCGCCGGAGCGGCTCCAGCGTTGGTTTTTGGGCCGAAGGCCGGGTAGATCGCCGATCGCCATGACAGCTGTTCCCTAGCCTTCGATGGGGACCGCGACCGTGTCCAGGATCTCGTCAACGATGCCGGCCGCCGTCGCGCCGCGCAGGCGGGCGCCGGTATCCAGCATCAGCCGATGCGCCAGGGCCGGCACGGCGAGGGCCTTGACATCGTCGGGCATGACATAGGCGCGGCCCCGGATCGCCGCCCTAGCCTGGCTGGCCCGTTGCAGGGCCAGTGCCGCCCGCGGGCTGGCCCCCAGCCGCAGCCGCTCGTCCTTGCGGCTGGCCGCCACGATGGCCAGGATATAGTCGCGCACGCCGTCGCCCAGGGTGACTTCATCGACCGCCCGTTGGGCCCGCGCGATATCCTCCGGTCCGGCGACGGCCGCCACTTCCAGGCCGCCGCCATCGCCCCGGAACCGGTCCAGCATGGCCGCTTCCTCCGCCGGTTCGGGATAGCCGAGTTCCAGGCGCAATAGGAAACGGTCCAATTGCGCCTCCGGCAGCGGAAACGTGCCTTCCATTTCCACCGGATTCAGGGTTGCGATGACAAAAAACGGTCGCGGCAGCGGCCTGGTTTCCCCGTCCAGGGAGACCTGCCCCTCCTGCATCGCTTCCAGCAAGGCGGACTGGGTGCGCGGCGTGGCGCGGTTGATTTCGTCCGCCAACAGCACTTGGGTGAACACCGGGCCGGGGCGGAATTCGAATTCACGCCGGTTCATGTCGAACAGATTGACCCCCAGCACATCCGCCGGCACCAGATCGGGGGTGAACTGGATACGGCGGAAATCGCAACCCAGAGAGGCCGCCAATGCCTTCGCCAACGTGGTCTTGCCGGTTCCGGGCACATCCTCGATCAGGACATGGCCGCGGGCCAGCAAGGCGGCGATGGCCAGCTCGATGGCCGCCGATTTGCCGATCATGACCCGTTGCACGCCGTCCCGGACCGTGGCCGCGAAGCGTTGCGCAGCCGCGATTGGCGCTGTTCGATCTTCCGCCGTCGACATTGCGGCTCCTCCCACAAATGGCCGTTGATTGTCCTCCACATAAAGATCGCTGGCAAAGCGATAATTGCTGCCGCATCCACGGTCAGGAATTCTTAACCCATTGTGGATAACCTCCACCATGCGGACAAGTGCATGCATTTGTCCGCATGGGCAAACCGTTGGCAACAACGGGACGCAAAGCTACCGGTCCAATCGTCAATCCCGGCGCTTGGATAGCGGAGCTACCGAAAGGAGTGCGTAATGGTACTCAGCCTTTCGCCGTCCGCCGCGCATGCCGCGGACAAATTCCGGCAATTCGAGGCGAGATCCTCGCCTCGAATTGAGGATGCCGAAGTATCGGGTGGAGGACAAGCCCCGGTCGAGGCGGAAGCCCTGGAGGCGAAAGCCGCGCCCAGGGATGGTGATGAGGAGCAGCCAAGAAAGTCGGCTGTGAATTCGGATACTGGCCAACATTTGGACATCTCCGTCTGATCAACCCGATCCGCCGCCCGGGCCTGGCCCATTTTGCCGCGACAAGCGCGTGCAGGGCGGGTAAGGTCCGGGGCGATGCGGGTCATTTTTCTATTCATGTTCGCCGTCGTTCTGGCGCCGGGGGCGGCGGCGCAACCGGCCGCGTCCAAGGGCCCGTCGTGGCAGTTGCTCAGCGGCCAGGATTATCTGGAACTGGCCGAGTATGACCGCGAAGTCTACGTCACCGGCCTCAACGATGCCTATAACTGGAGCTATGTCGCCGGTTTCGAGCGCATGAAGTGGCTGGTCCCCTGCGTGCTTGGCCGCAAGGCGCCGTAGCTCGCCGCCACGTACGCCAAGTGGCTGCAGGCCAAGCCCGAACGCTGGCACGAACCGGCGGCCAAGCTGTTTCCCTTCGCCATGTTCGAAAGCTGCCGCAAGCCCGCCAAGAAGCCGGCCAAAAAACCCGCCAAAATACCGTCGAAAACAAAGGGCTAATGCCTTGGCCACGGCGATCAAGCGCGAAGGGAGCGAATTGAGTTCTGGCCGCTTGACACCCAGGCCGGGGGGCGGTACATGGGCCCCGCTTCGTGGGGGTGTAGCTCAGCTGGTTAGAGCGCTGGCCTGTCACGCCAGAGGTCGCGGGTTCGAGTCCCGTCACTCCCGCCATTCTTCTTTACATAACCCACCATATCCGGAACGCGGCAGATCGCGGTGTTCCACCTTGGAAATTTGCCGGTTGCTGCCGGGCAAGACCGGGCCATATAGCTAGTTTATGGCCAAGGGCAAAGATTAAAGACAAAGACGAAACAGACGACGCCGCCGAAGACGCCGGCGCGAGCGAGCCCGATGTGCAGGAGACGATTTGGCGCCTTGCGCGGGGCCAGCGGCGGATGTCCTGGGTACTGCTGATCCTGTTGCTTACGATGTCGGGTGTTTCCGGCTATCAAATCGTGGCGCTCGAGGGACGATTGGACGCGGTGCAAACCGGTGCCGGGAAAAAAGCCGGTCGGGCGCTCGATGATTTCGCCAGAATCCAGGATCAGACAGCGGCGATTCGCGGTGGTGTCGAATTATTGCATCGGGACATCGTGAAACTGCGCGCGCAGGTCGACGATATCGCGCGGCGCCAATATCCACGACAAGACTAAAGGGCGGCGGCCCGCGGTTTGTCCGGCGCCGAAGCAAGAAACGACGAATTCGGGGTTAATGGCGCCTTTGCTTTCCCAACTCATGGTCTTATATTTCGCCCGCGCAATATCCATATCTGGATGGGGCGCGAACATGATGGATCGGCGGATCGGGGCTACCCGATCGTACCGTCCGAAGCCGCTGGGCGGTTGGTCGGTGTTGGGGTGTCGATCCGGTCTACAAGGCACGCGCGATGCTCGCTGAGTATTTGCCCATTTTGATGTTTCTTGGCGTTGCCGCCGGGCTCGCCATCGCTGTCGTTGTCGCGTCGTATATTGTCGCCCGACAGAATCCCGACGCCGAGAAAGTGTCGGCTTACGAATGCGGCTTCGAGCCGTTCGACGATGCGCGCGCGCGTTTCGACGTCCGCTTCTATCTCGTCGCGATCCTCTTCATCATCTTCGATTTGGAAGTCGTGTTCATGTTTCCCTGGGC
>JAYGEB010000138.1:0-6436 GCA_046582595.1 Alphaproteobacteria bacterium
CCGGATCAACAGTTCTCGACCTTTTGGCGTCAGGCGGGCATTCTGGTGCATGTTCATTCGGTTCTCTCCTTGAAGCTTCTGTTGTCATAAACATCAGCTTTTCAGAAGAGGATCGAATGAACAACCTCGTGAGAGATCACAGCTAGAGCGCACCGCTCCGCGCGGGCGGCGCATAAGTGCCGGGCCGCGGTCGCGGCCTTGATCGACCATTTCGATCCCGAAATTGGTCGAGGCGATGGCCGCCGGTCGTTTGATGGCTTCAACGGCGGACGGCCATGATGAAGCTGAACAGGGCAATCAACCCGACGCAGGAGAGAACAAGCAGCGGCGCGGTATAGGAGTTGGTGATCAGCCAGACCCAACTGAGCAACACCGGCGTGGCGGCCAGCGCCATGGCCGAGGCGAAGCCCAGCAGGCCGTTCAGGGCGCCATAGGCCGCCGGCCCGATCAATTGCGGCACGGCCAGGGCGCGGACGATGGTGATGATGCCCAGGGACGCGCCGTAGAAAATAGGAAAAATGAAATTCAGATAATTGTCCGGTTGCGCGAAGCCGAGCAGCGCGAACCCGATCAACAGAGATATGCCGGAGATCAGCCCGGCCGCGCGGAAATCAATCCATTTCTCGAATATCGTCAGGAAGATCCGGCCGGCGACCTGCATCGGGCCGATCATGGCCGTGGTGGCGATCACCGTGCCCATGGCGAAGCCGCGCTCCAGCATCAGGGGGATAATGTGAACCGTGACGCCGGCCATGACGAAGGAATTGGCCGTAAAACAGGTGCCGATCCACCAAAACGCCGGGTTGCGGATGCCCGCCGCCACGGGCCCGGCCTTGAGATCGATGGTGAAGATGCGCGGCCGCGCCGATGCTCCCGCGCCCGGCACCCGTTCCTGGCGCAGGACGATGGCATGAATGGGCACGCAAACCACCAGCAGGATCAGGCCCAGATAGAGGAAGCTATCGCGCCAGCCGACGTGATCGATCAGCACGCTGATCAGCGGGATGAAGACCGTGCTGGCGAAACCGGCGATCAGGGTCATCACGGTGACGCCCTGGCGCGCCCGGCTGCCCAGGGTCGCCACCACCACGGCAAAACCCGATGGATAAAAGGTCGAGGCGGTGACCAGGCCGATGCCGATCCAGACCACGTAGTAGGAGGTCAGCGAGTCCGTGAAAGAGGCCAGCAGCAACAGCACCACGCCCAGGGACGAGGCGCCGGTCATCAGCCAGCGCCCGCCAAAGCGGTCCAGGATGCTGCCGGCGCTGATGGAGACCAGGCCCGAGACCAGCAGACACAGGGTAAAGGCGCCGGTAATACCAGCCTTGCTCCAGCCGAACTCCTCCGTCAGGGGCTTGATGAAGACCGCGAAGCCGTAGAACATGATGCCCCACGACACGGTCTGGGCGATCGATAGCCAGACCACGAATGACATGGCCCGGTAATCGCGCCATAACGAGGTTTTACTCAGATGCATTGGCGCCATGACATGGTGCCAATGCATGCGCATGAAGTTGATGAATGGGAAATCACGCCGTGCCTACATTTGAATTTCATTTCGATTTTGGCAGCCCGAATGCCTATCTATCACACAAAGTCATCCCCGGTATCGGCGAACGAACGGGTGTGCGCTGTACTTATGTTCCGGTCTTGCTTGGCGGGGTTTTTAAACTGACCAACAACAAACCGCCAATGGAACAATTTCAGGGCATTCGCAACAAGAACGAATATGGCCGGCTGGAAAAGGAGCGGTTTATCGCCAAACACGGCCTGACGGCGTTCCGGCGCAACCCCCATTTCCCCGTCAACACGGTACAAATCATGCGCGGCGCGGTGCTGATGGGGCGCCGGGGCCGGTTGGCGGAATATGTGGACGCGGTCTACGGGCATATGTGGGAGGAAGGCCGCAAAATGGATGACCCGGAGGTGCTTGCCGCCGCCCTGGACCAGGCCGGATTTGACGGTGGCGGAATTTTGGCGGGTATCCAGGAGCAATCGGTGAAGGATGAGTTGCTGGCCAACACCACCGCCTCGGTGGCGCGCGGCACCTTCGGCAGCCCGACATTCTTCGTTGGCGATGAGATTTTCTTCGGCAAGGACCGCCTGGCCGAGGTCGAGGAACAGATCGCGCGGCAATCATGAGCACCCACCGCAAGCTCCGTCTGGGCGCCTTCATGCGCCCGGTCAGCATCCATACGGCGTCCTGGCGCTACCCGGGCGGCATGCCGGACGGCAATTTCAACCTCAAGGCCATCGTCCGTTTCGCGCAAAAACTGGAACAGGGTTGTTTCGATGCCTTTTTCATGGCCGACCATCTGGCCGTCCTGAACATGCCCATGGACGCCTTGAAACGCAGCGCCACCGTAACCTCGTTCGATCCCCTGACCCTGCTGCCGGCCCTGGCCATGGTGACGGAGCATCTTGGCCTGATCGCCACCGCCTCCACGACGTTCGAGCCGGCCTATACCATTGCCCGGCGCTTTGCCTCTCTCGATCATATTTCGGGCGGCCGGGCGGCCTGGAATTTGGTCACCACCTCGAACCCGAACGCGGCCCTGAACTTCGGCATGGAGGAACCGATGGATCACGGCGAACGCTACCGCCGGGCCCGTGAATTCGTCGATGTAATCACCGGGCTGTGGGATAGCTGGGCCGACGACGCCTTCATCCGGGACGCCGAAACCGGCATCTACTTCGATCCCGACAAGCTGCACGTATTGGACCATAAGGGCGAGTTTCTCTCGGTCCGGGGCCCCTTGAATATCGCCCGCCCGGTCCAGGGCTGGCCGGTGATCGTCCAGGCCGGCGCCTCGGAAGCCGGCCGGCAACTGGCGGCGGAAACGGCCGAGGTCATCTTCGCCGCGCAAAGCACCCTGGCGGAGGGACGGAAATTTTACGCCGATATCAAGGGCCGCATGGACAAGCTGGGCCGTCCCCGGGATCATTTAAAGGTCATGCCCGGCGCCTTCGTGGTGGTGGGAGATACGGCGGCGGAGGCGCGCGGGAAGCGGGCGCTGTTGGATAGTCTGGTGCATTATGACAGCGGCATCGCCGCCCTCTCCATTGCCCTGGGACACGATGCCTCCGGCTTCGATCCGGACGGCCCGTTGCCTGAAATTCCCGAAAGCAATGCCTCGAAAAGCGGCCGCGAGCGGGTGCTGGCATTGGCGGCGCGGGAAAATCTGACCGTGCGGCAACTGGCCGGCCGCCTGGGCGGCT
This sequence comes from Alphaproteobacteria bacterium, assembly GCA_046582595.1. Lineage (GTDB taxonomy): Bacteria > Pseudomonadota > Alphaproteobacteria. The sequence continues at coordinate 3,220 of JAYGEB010000138.1, forward strand.
ATGCCGGGCTGGCCATGGTTGGCACGCCCGCGATGATCGCCGATCAGATGCAGGCATGGCTGGAGGAGGACGGCTGCGACGGCTTCAACGTCATGTTCCCCTATTTGCCGGGCGGTCTGGACGATTTCGTCGACCAGGTGGTGCCGGAGTTGCAACGCCGGGGCCTGTTCCGCAAAGCCTATGAAGGCGCCACATTGCGCGAAAACCTTGGCCTGCCAAGGCCCGAAAACCGCTTCTTCGCCGCATAGACCGAACAGCATGAAAATGGCATTATCATTTTGCCGATAATTTGATCCATGCCTATCCGGTTAATGCGGACACCCCCTACATTTAGAGCAAACAAAGCGCCATGGCCCCGCCGCCCATGCATCCGGTTTTGACCCAAACCGGTCATACGGGGAGGCCGGCTTTGCGGAGGCCGTTGACAATCTGTTCGAAATTCTCCGGATTCTTATAGGGCAGGACTTGGCGCCGCTGATCGATTGAGAAATCGGGATTGATCTCCATGATTTCATCCCACACCAGGTGGGCCGCGTCATGCTTTTCAAGATAGCCATAACAAGCCGCCAGCATCATCCGCGATGAATCCGATTGGGGGTTTCGGACAAGCCGGCGCCGCAACAATTCGACCGCCACATCGTAGCGGTCAAGTTGGAAATATGCTTGTGCCATGAAATGCAAGAACACGTCGGCGTGATGAGGATCCAGCCGCACGGCCCGATCAAAGTAGCCCAGAGATTCGGCGGCTCGACCCGCATACTGCAAATACCAACCTAGTTCAAATAGGCCGTGTGCGTAATTGGGATCCAATTGGACCGCGCGCTCGGCTTCGGCTATGGCTTCTTCGTGCCGCCGCAAGGAAAGAGAGAAACTACCGAGGGCGATATGAACATGAGCGTCATCTGGCGTGAGTTCCACACCTCGCTTGGCGAGATCATAGCCGAGCGCTCGGGAGGCTTGGGGGTCCTCACTCCACCCATTTATGTAATCCAGCATGTGAGTCAGCGCGAGATAGGCATAGGCGACGCCGAAGCCAGCGTCGAGTTCGACGGCCTGTTCGAGAATTTCTTTGGCCTGCTTGGCTTCTTCTCGTCGCGTAAGCATAAACAATTCGCGGCCACGTAGAACACATTCATAAGCCGCGAGGTTGTCAGTACCTTTCTTGCCAACCCGTCTTTCTTCGTCCTCGCCCAAGGTGACAGCCAAGGCCTGCACAATGTTTGCTGTAACTTCATCTTGCACGGCGAAGATATCAGTCAAATCACGGTCGTACCGCTCGGCCCAGAGATGCCCGCCGGTCTCAGCTTCGATCAACTGGGCGTTGATACGTACGCGGCTGCCGCCACGCCGGACGCTCCCTTCAAGGATGAAGCGGACGCCTAACTCCTTGGCGACTGTCGGTATATCGACTGATTTGCCCTTATAAACAAAGCTCGAATTGCGGGCGATAACAAACAGGCTGGCGATTTTGGACAAGTCGGTAATGATGTCTTCGCTTATGCCATCGGCAAAACACTCCTGTTCCGGATCACTAGACAAGTTGTTGAACGGCAGCACGGCGATGGAAGGTTTGTCAGGCAACGGCAGCGGTTCGGACGGGCTGGGTCTACCGGCCACAGATGGCGAGGCGTCCAGGTTCCAACGCCAAACATGGATCGGCCGGGCGATGTTCTTTAGCGATTGTTCGCCGGTGTCTTCAAATACAATGTCGAGCCGTTCCTGCACATCCTCGTAGACCCGCCGCGATATCGATACACCACCGGGTTTGGCAATCTCCTGCAATCTGGCCGCAATGTTGACGCCATCACCCAGGATGTCCTCGCCGTCAATGATGATGTCGCCCAAGTTGATGCCGATGCGGAAGACGATGCGCAGGTCTTCATCGACGCCTTGGTTGCGTTCGGCCATGCCTGACTAGACTTCAACCATGCATTGGGTGGCTTCGACCACGGAAGGGAATTCCAGCAGCAGGCCATCGCCCATCGTCTTGACGATACGGCCACCATGTTTGTCGATCTTGCCATCGATCAACTCCTCCCGGTGGGCGCGTAGGGCCGCCAGCGTGCCAACCTCGTCCACGCCCATGAGGCGTGAATAGCCAACAACATCAGCCGAGACTATGGCCGCCAGCCTACGTTGAGTTCCCTCCACCATGAGGCAGAGTGTAACGGCCTGCGTCATGAAAATCCATGAGGACTGTTGACGGCGCCACGTTTCCGCTTTGGGCACATTGCCGCCCTAAAAAGGATATGCTGGCAACTCTATATGTAGCGGATGTCCGCATTAACCGGATCGGCATGATTTTATCCAACACAAAAGTTGGAGCAACTTGGCCGCGTTCGCATGAACGCAGGTTGCTCTGAGCGTAGTCGCACTATTCCTGGAAGCGATAGCCCAGCCCGTACAGGGTTTCGATGCCCGTGAACTCATCGTCGGCCGCCTTGAACTTCCGGCGCAGGCGTTTGATGTGCGAATCGATGGTCCGGTCATCCACGTAGATATTGTCGCCATAGGCCGCATCCATCAACTGGTCACGGCTTTTTACATGCCCGGTGTGCTTCACCAGCGCTTGGAGCAAAAGAAATTCCGTCACCGTCAACTGTATCTCGGCGCCGCGCCAGACACATTCGTGGCGCCGCGGGTCCAGGCGCAATTCACCCCTGATCAATAGTTCACCGTCGTCGCCGTCGCCGGGCCGCCCGGCGGCGTCGCTGCGGCGGAGCACGGTGCGGATGCGTTCGATCAGCAGACGTTGGGAAAACGGTTTGCGGATATAGTCGTCCGCGCCCATTTTCAGGCCCAGCATTTCGTCGATCTCTTCATCCTTCGAGGTCAGGAAGATCACCGGCAGGGCCGAAACCCGGCGCAGGCGGTTGAGCAGTTCCATGCCATCCATGCCCGGCATCTTGATGTCCAGCACGGCCAGATCCGGCGCCCGGGCGGTCATGGCCCGTAGCGCCGAGTGCCCGTCCGCATAGGTCAAAACCTTGTAGCCCTCGGCCTCCAGGGCGATGGACACGGAGGTCAATATATTCCTGTCATCATCGACGAGCGTGATGGTCGCGGCCATGCCGTATCCCTTCATCTTGCGTGGTCCGGAATAACCCTAACGCCGGGACTGGCCCCCATTGCGGCGGCAATGTGACCATTGTTGGGCACATTTACAACGATTTCAACCAACGTTGAATCGCCGAGCCACCCACTCCCCCTTCCACCC
>JAYGEB010000142.1:0-9461 GCA_046582595.1 Alphaproteobacteria bacterium
TGGCCGCGGTTCCACGTGAAGCGCGTTCAGGGTCATTGCCGATTTGCCGGGAATGACTGATCCGCAGCGCCTTGCTACGTGTTCATGGAATCGAAGAACTCGTTGTTGTTCTTGGTGGATTTCAGCTTGTCCAGCAGGAAATTCATGGAATCCATGGTGCCCATGGGGTGCAGGATACGGCGCAGCACCCACATCTTAGCGAGCGCGCCCTTGTCCACCAGCAGCTCTTCCTTGCGGGTGCCCGACTTGATGATATCGATGGCGGGGAAGACGCGCTTGTCCGCCAGCTTGCGGTCCAGCACGATCTCCGAATTGCCGGTGCCCTTGAACTCCTCGAAAATCACCTCGTCCATGCGGCTGCCGGTATCGATCAGGGCGGTGGAGATGATGGTCAGGGAGCCGCCTTCCTCGATATTCCGCGCCGCGCCGAAAAACCGCTTGGGCCGTTGCAGGGCGTTGGCATCGACGCCGCCCGTCAACACCTTGCCGGAGGACGGCACGACGGTGTTGTAGGCCCGCGCCAGGCGGGTGATGGAATCCAGCAGAATAACCACGTCCCGCTTATGCTCCACCAGGCGCTTGGCCTTGTCGATGACCATTTCGGCCACCTGCACGTGGCGCGAGGCGGGCTCGTCGAAGGTCGAACTGATCACCTCGCCCTGGACCGAGCGTTTCATGTCGGTGACTTCCTCGGGCCGCTCGTCGATCAACAGCACGATCAGGAAGCATTCGGGATGGTTGGCCATGATGGAATGGGCGATGGATTGCAGGATCACCGTCTTGCCGGTACGCGGCTGGGCCACGATCAGGGCCCGCTGCCCCTTGCCGATGGGCGAGACCAGTTCGATCACCCGGCCGGTCTGATCCTCGATCGTCGGATCGACCCGTTCCATGATGAGGCGCTCGTCGGGGTATAGCGGCGTCAGGTCGTCGAAATGCACCTTATGGCGGGCTTCCTCCGGGTCGCTGAAATTGATGCTGTTGACCTTCAAAAGGGCAAAATAGCGCTCGCCGTCCTTGGGCGCGCGGATCTCTCCCTCCACCGTATCGCCGGTGCGCAGGGCAAAGCGGCGGACCTGCGAGGGCGAGACATAGATATCATCGGGGCCCGGCAGATAGTTGGCCTCCGGCGAGCGCAGAAAGCCGAAGCCGTCCTGCAATATCTCCAAAACGCCGACGCCGGTGATCTCCTCGTCGTTTTCCGCCGCCAATTTCAGAACGGCGAACATCTGCTCTTGCCGGCGCAGGGAGGAGGCGTTCTCCAGCCCCTTTTCCTCGGCATAGGCCAGCAGATCGACGGGTGTCATGGCTTTTAGTTCTTGTAGTTTCATGGGCTTATCATTCGTTTCGTAAAAATGGGGAAAGGCGTGGCGTCAAATGTCGCCGCAAACAGAGCAAATGGCAGATTGCCGCCGCCTGGGCCGGAATAGACTTCGTCGGGAAAGACGTCGTTGAGGTCGTCGCGTGGGTAATCTTGGAAATTCAGGCTCAATGAGAGGAAAACGCGGAACGCGGCGCCGAACGGCGCCTTGGCCTTTGATTGTTGTCACCTAACATAAGCGAGGCCGGGGCGAAAGCAATAAAATGCTTCAAATGATCACATCTTTTTTAACCACCCGTTTTCGCCTATCTAGCGGGCCGCATACCCTCCATCGATCAGCAGATCGGCGCCGGTCATGAAGCTGGACTGGTCGCTGGCCAGATAGACCGCCGCCTGGGCGATTTCCGCCGGCTGGCCCAGGCGGCCCATAGGATGGGCCGGGCCCCACTCCCGCTCGGCCCGCTCCAGATCGCCGTATTGCCGGGCCAGGCGGTCCGTGGCCACGCCGCCCGGGGACAGGGTATTGGCCCGGATGCCGTCGCCCGCGTGTTCCAGGGCGATCACCTTGGCCAATTGCAGCAAGGCGCCCTTGGTGGCGCAATAGGGGCCCCGCAACGGCGTCGCCACGCGGGCCATCTGCGAGGCGGTGATGACGATGGAGCCGCCGCCCGCCGCCAGCATCTGTGGAATAAGGTACTTGGCGGTCAGGAACACCCCCGTCAGATTGACCGCCAGGGCCTGGTTCCAATCCGCCAGAGGCATGTCGGCGATGGCCACGGCCGGCGTCAAGGTGGCGGCATTGCACAGACCCACGTTGATGGGGCCGAATTCCCCGGCCACGGCCTCGATCGCCGCCTCGACCGAGGCTTCATCGCAAACATCGCAAGCCCCGGCCATGGCCCGGCCCCCCGCCGCCCGGATCGAGTCCGCCGCTTCCATTGCCTTGGCCTCGTTCAGATCCAGCAGCCCCACGGCCGCGCCCTCGGCGGCGAAGGCCTCCGCCGCCGCCAAGCCAATGCCCTGAGCCGCCCCCGTCACCACCGCGACCTTGCCCGCCAACACACCGCTTGCCATGGTTCAGTCTCCTAAATTCCTTAGAACGGCCGCACGATCACCATGATCACGATAATGACCATGAGCACGGTGGGAATTTCGTTAATTTTCCGGTAGAAGCCGGCGGCGCGGGTGTTGCGGTCGGCCTCGAAGTCCTTGCGCCAGCGGGACAGATAGGTATGCATGCCGCCCAGGCCGATGACGGCGCAAAACAGCTTGACCCAGATCCAGATGGCGCCGAAGTCGATCACGCCGGGGGTCAACAACAGACCAAGACCCAGGATAAAGGCCGCCATCATGGCCGGGTTGATGATGGCGCGCAGCAGGCGCCGCTCCATGATTTTCAGGGTTTCCGACAGCTCCGATCCCGGCACAGCATCGGCGTGATAGACATACAGGCGAGGCAAATACAGCATGCCCGCCATCCAGGCCATGACCGCGATCACATGCAGGGCCTTGATCCAGTCATACCAATCGCTCAGAAATCCGCCCGGAACTTCGCTCATGGGGCGCCGCCGTGGCCGCAGGCCGGTAAATTGCCGGGACAAAAACGTTGGCCGTCCGGGCCGCAGTGACGCGCCCGCTCATCCGGCCAGGCCAGCGCGTCCCGCACCATCGTGGCCAAGCCGTTGATAAAGCGGTCATTCGTGCCCACGGTCGGGACCCGGCCATAATGCGGCACACCGGCTTCTTGGGCCAAATCCCGGTAGTCCATATCGAGTTCCACCAAGGTCTCCGAATGTTCCGAAACAAAGGCGATGGGCGCCAGCACCACGGCGCGCCCATCCTGGCCGGCGCGGGCAATCTCCTCATCCGCCGCCGGTCCGATCCAGGCCAACGGCCCAACCCGGCTTTGATAGCAAACCCGCCAATCCAGGTCCGTCATGCCGCGCGCTTCCAATCCCGCCACCACCGCCGCGCAGGTTTGTTCCACCTGCCATTGATAGGGGTCGCCGCGGGCGATAATCTTCTTAGGTAGTCCGTGGGCGGACAAAAGTAGCCTGGTTGGCGCTACCGCGCGGGCGGCCTCGAGTTGGGGCAATATCAAGTCCACCTGGGCGGCGATAAAGCCCTCGTTCCGGGCATAACAGCACACCGTCCTGGCCGCCGCCGTCAACCCCGCCGACCGCGCCGCCCGCCGCCAATCGGTGATCGATGATCCCGATGTCGTGGTAGAAAACTGCGGATAAAGCGGCAAAAGGACGATTTTATCCGGTGCGAATCCGGCCACCAAATTGGCCACTTGATCAGAGAAGGGATACCAATAGCGCATACAGGGAAAGGCCTTGATCTCGCCCTGATCAGCCAACGCGACTTCCAGCGCGCGGGCTTGTTTTTCGGTTTGCAGGCGGATCGGGGAACTACCGCCGATCTTACCATAGATCTGCTTGGCATGCGGCGCCCGGCGGGCGGCAATATACCACGACAATAAGCGCCGGATCAGCGGGGGTCCGGCGATGATGGCCGGATCATTGAACAAATTGCGTAAAAACGGCTTCACCGCGTCCAGATTATCCGGACCGCCAAGATTAAACAAAATGACCGCGATACGCGCCATGGGGTATCCCTTGCCTCGATAATCCTAGCCGCGCAGGATTTCCGCCAGGCGGCCCACGTTTTCAGGTGGCGTTTCGGGCACGATGCCATGGCCTAGATTGAAAATGAAGGGTCCTTCGCCCAGAGTTTCCAGAATGCGGTGGGTTTCGGCCTCCATCGCCGCCCCGCCGACCACCAGCAGACGGGGATCCAGATTTCCTTGCACCGTCACCTTTGGCTGCAATTCATCCCGCGCCCAGTCCAGGGGCACAGTCCAGTCAAGACTGACGCCATTGACCCCCGCCGCGCTGGCGAACAAACCATAAGCGGCGCCGACGCTGCGGGGAAAGCCGATAATAGGCAGGCCGGGATGCTTTTGCCGCAATTGCTGAACGATGCGGTGGACCGGTTCAACGCACCAACGCTGAAACGCCGTTTCCGACAGGGCGCCGGCCCAGGTGTCGAACAATTGCACCACTTCCGCGCCCGCCTCGACCTGTTTGTCGAGGTACGCCACCGTGGCCGTCACCAACAGATCGATCAATTGGCCAAAGCCATCCGGGTCGCCATAAGCCCATTGTTTGACGATGGCATGATCACGGCTGCCCCTGCCTTCCACCATATAGGTCGCCACGGTCCATGGCGCCCCGGCGAAGCCGATCAAGGTGACATCGCCGGGCAATGCCGCCGCCAGCCGGGAAACGGTCTCGTACACCGGCGCCACGCGCTCATGCAGCCCTTCCAAGCTTAAACCGGACAGATCGGCCACGCCGCGCAAGGGTTCCAAAATCGGGCCCTCGCCTTCGCGGTAATCCAAGGCCTGTCCCAGGCCGTCGGGTATCAGCAAGATGTCCGCGAACAGAATGGCCGCGTCCATGCCAAACCGTCTGATGGGCTGCAAGGTGACTTCCGTGGCCAGATCGGGGTTATAGCAAAGCTCGAGAAAGCTGCCGGCGTTTTGCCGGGTGGCGCGGTATTCGGGCAGATAGCGTCCGGCCTGGCGCATCATCCAGAACGGCGGCCGGGGCAGCGTTTCACCATTCAGGGCGCGGACCAGCAGTTTTTCTTCAGACCTCATTTCGCACCGCCCCAGCTACAAGCTCGATCCATTTTTCAGCCTTTTTACATATAATATTTTTAAAAGATAGATAGTGGTAGTTGTTGAATCCCTGTGAAAGTTGGGGATTAAGTTTTGTCCCTCGATTCCTCCCACGCTTCGCCCCCAAACAGATGATGGCGCCACCGCCTGGGGATAATTCTTCGAAATCCAGGCCCATGCGGGATATCATGTCTGTGAGTAAGCAGAATGAAAACCACTCCGTGGCGTTATCAACGGCATTGCGATTCGATACCGGGACACCATTCAGAAGCGCGCAAGGGGCACCACGATAAACCCCTCATGGTGCATGAAAATCCTTGTCACGCCTCCAGGGCCGGCTTATCCCCGTTACTAACAATATTCAGGGGCCATACCAAGGTTTGTAAAATCATGGCGAAATTTCATTTACATCTGGTTTCCGACGCCACGGGCGATACCTTATTGGCGCTGGCCACCGCCGCCTTGTCGCAGTTCGAGGGCGTTGAATGCGATCGTCACATGTGGCCGATGACCCGTACGGAGACCAATTTGGCGCCGGTTATCGAGGCCATCGAAAAAAATCCCGGGTTGGTCATGTTCACTCTGGTCGATCACAATTTGCGGCAAATTCTTTGGGACGAATGCCGCCGCTTGCAAGTGCCCTGCGTACCCGTGTTGGATCCGATCATCGGCGCGCTGGAGACCTTTCTCGGAGCCCGTAGCCGGGAGCTGCCTGGCCATCAGCACATCATGGATGCGGATTATTTTGAACGTATCGATGCCATTCACTATTCCCTAAGCCATGACGACGGCCAGGCGGTGGAAGATTTTGACCGCGCGGATGTGGTTTTGGTGGGCATCTCGCGCACCTCGAAAACGCCGACTTGCATGTATCTGGCCAATCGCGGGCTGAAGGCGGCGAACATTCCCATGGTGCCGGGAATTCCCCTGCCCGAGGAAATCTTGAACCTGAAGAATATTCTAATCGTCGGCCTTACCGCCTCGCCGGACCGTTTGGTGCAAATCCGCCGCAACCGCCTGCAATACCTTAACCAGGGCGATGATACCGATTATGTGGATATACAGGCGGTCAAGGATGAAGTGGTCGGCGCCAGACGATTATTTGATAGCAAGGGCTGGCCGAAAATCGACGTCACCCGGCGCTCCATCGAGGAAACCGCCGCCGCCATCATAAGCTTGCATACCCAGAGACTGGAAAATTTGGACACCAGTTGTTGACAGGAAATGGTCGATTAAGGCCGCGATGGCGGCCCGGCGCTTATGCGCCGCCGGCGCGGAGCGGTGCGCCCTCGCGCACAAGCGTGAACGAAGAGAGCCAAGCCCGATTCATTCAATCTCGAAAATGATCTTGGGTGGAGGGGAAGTGGAAGCAGGTGGCCCAGCGAATAGACGCTGATTGAAAACGCTCTATTCTTCTGTTCCGTGCCAAGGAAAGGGAATTTCCGGTCCATCCAGGTCCGGGCGCGGCAGAACGGCGGCATCCTTGATCGACAGCCACGGTTTCAGTAAATCCCGGTCCCGGTGCCGCCGCGTGCCGGGCCGGGCCGCCGCCGTGCGCTCAAGTTTGAGACGGTAAAGCATGGCAAACGGGCCATCGGCGCTTGCGGTCTGCTTGCGGCCTTCAGTTGGGCCGGTTACGGCATAATTGCCCAGGGTTTTCACGCCGGCCGCCGCCGCCGCCATGTGAAACCGCTCCAACGCCAGACCGGTTGGCCGGATCAACAGGTATTGCTCGATCATGGAACCTTGATCCAAGACGGTCAGGCGGCAATCCTCCTGTCCCGCGACAAAGACCGAGAACCGCTGGCCCTGGGCCGATAACAGTTGCGCCGCCATGGCCGCCGCGCTTTTGCGGCCCGCGGCGGTGGCGGTGAAGCCGAAATATTCAAAAAATTTAGCTTCCAGCGCCTCGACGTAATCCTCGCCCCGCTCAAACAGCCGGCGCTCGATATAGCCCAAGGATTTGCCCAGTTCCTTGATCGCCTTATCCGTCAGACGCTCCACCTTCACATGCATATGGCTTAACGCCATGCCGTCTGAATCTTCGCCTTGCTGGGCCAGCAGCGCGTAATCCAGCGCGATCAGGCGTTGCAGCAGCGTCTCGAACCCGCCGTCATTTAGACTTTCATTAATGCGGCAATGGCTGGCCTTGAAGCCGGACAGATCCAAATCCGGCGCCAGGCGTTGTATATTGCGCCATGTGACCCGGTTCGAGGTCCGCAGGCGAAAGTGTTTGTTCAAGGGCCGTGGCAAGGTGCCGTCGATCAGAAACATCAACGCCGTGTTTTGGTCGCGGTGTTCGACCCAGGCCTGGCCCCGGCTTGGCAACAATTGTGCCGCTGTGGCGAACGGATAGGGCATCTCGTTGGCAAGAAAGCGATGATAACTTTCGATCAGACAATAGCGTATCAACAATTCCGTCAGCCGCGCCCGGTCCGCCAGGAATGGATCGGGCGGGACGGCGCGGGGCAGGGGGATGACGTTGCTGTTGTCCGACATGGCGATTGAACTTAAAGGCTGTTTATTTCAATAAGTTAAAAGTGATTACTCATGTTGAATATTAATATAACCACAAAACCTGTCGAAACAACAGGCAATATTGGCCGATGACAAAAATGAAGCGGGCGGCGGTCTGTATGGCCGCGAACGATGCGGTGGCCTGGCGTCCCGCCGGCGCCGCGAAACCATGGATGCGTTCCCTAGGGGCGGAATTTCTTGACCGATTTTTAGACCAGGCGGGCCGCTCGGTGTTATGCTCGGTCGGTTGCCATCACATTAAGGGGCTGGGCGTGCAATTATTTGAACGCGGGGAGGGCGATCATTTTACCATCCAGGGCTTGCCGCCGCCGGCCCTGCTGGGATGTCTCCGTGGCGAAGGTTTGCAGGCGTCATGAGCCCGAATATCATCACGGGCCGGGCCCGGCTGGCCGGTGTCGCGGGCTGGCCGATCACCCATTCCCGCTCGCCCCGGCTGCATAATTTCTGGCTGCGGGCCCATGCCATCGACGGCGCCTATCTGCCCCTGGCCATCGCGCCGGAGAATTTCGAGGCGGCGGTCCGCGCCCTGCCCAAGCTTGGCTTTGCCGGTTGCAACGTCACCCTGCCGCACAAGGAGGCGGCCCTCGCTGCCGTCGATAGCGCCGATCCGGCGGCCCGGCGCATCGGCGCCGTGAATACCATCGTGGTGGCCCAAGACGGCAGCCTGGAAGGTTCCAACACCGACGGTTTCGGCTTTCTGCAAGCCTTGCATGACGGCGCCCCGGAACTGGATTTGACCGAGGGCGGGGCTGTTTTGCTTGGTGCCGGCGGCTCGGCCAAGGCCATCGCGGTGGCGCTGCTGGATGCGGGCGTGCCCGAACTGATCATCGTCAACCGAACCCGGTCCCGCGCCCAGGCGCTGGCCGATGCCGTGGGCGCCACCGCGGCGCCCTGGGAGGAGCGCGCGGCGCTGCTGGGATCGGCGCGTCTGCTGGTCAATTGCACCACCCAAGGCATGCGGGGGCAGCCGGCGCTGGATTTGCCATTGGATGATCTGCCCGGCGAGGCGGTGGTGATGGACGCGGTTTACACGCCCTTGCTGACGCCCCTGCTGGCGGCGGCCCAGGCCCGGGGCAATAGGATTGTCGGTGGCTTGGGCATGCTGCTGCATCAGGCGCGGCCCGGCTTCGCCGCCTGGTTCGGGGTTGAGCCGGTGGTGGACCAGGCCCTCCGCGACCATGTTCTGGCGGATTTGTAGGGAACGCGGGCGTGTTTATTCTTGGTTTGACGGGCTCCATCGGTATGGGCAAGTCGGAAACGTCGAAAATGTTCCGCCGTCTCGGCGTGCCGGTGTTCGATGCCGATGCCGCCGTGCATGAGCTGTTGCGGTTGGGCGGCCGCGCCGTGCGCCGGGTGGAACGGGCTTTCCCCGGCGTCACCAAGGCCGGCGCCGTGGACCGACCGGCGCTCGGCGCCAGGGTTTTTGGCAAACGGGACGAATTGCGCCGGCTCGAGGTCATCCTGCACCCCATGGTGGGCCAAATGCAGCGGTCGTTCCTGGCTGGCGCGCAGGCCCGCCGCCTGCCCCTGGCGGTGCTGGATATCCCGCTGTTGTTCGAGGGCCGGGGCGAGGAACGTTGCGATGCCGCCGCCGTGGCCAGCGCGCCCGGCTTTCTGCAGCGCCAACGGGTTCTGGTCCGGCCCAACATGGACCTGGAAAAATTCGAAAATATCCGCCGTCGGCAGGTTCCCGACGCGGTCAAGCGCCAGCGCGCCGATTTCGTTCTGCCCACGGGGTTGGGCCGGCGCTTCACCCTGAACCGGGTGGCAAAACTAATCACCGCCGTGCGCGGCCGTCCCGGCCAAGCCTGGCCGCCCAGGGGCCGGCCCCAGCGCCGGCCCGCCCGTCATCCCAGCCGGAGGCCCGTGCATGCGCGAAATCGTATTCGACACTGAAACCACGGGCCTGGATCC
>JAYGEB010000148.1:0-6036 GCA_046582595.1 Alphaproteobacteria bacterium
CCCAAGCAGTGGGCCGCAAAATCCGAAACTCCGTGATTTTGCGGCCTCATGCCAATTAATACCACCTAAAATCTCACCGCATATTTCATTGGGTTCCGGAAACGCGAACCGGCCACGGCCCGATTTTGCTACGAGAGGGTGAGTTCCCGATAGCCCTTGGCCGCGACATTGTCGCACCATGCACGATACTCGGGCGCGGTGCCGCTGTAGCGGACGAGGGTTCGGGTTTGCTTGCCGTCCACGTTCATATTCACGCCGGTCATCCACGAATCAATTTCATTGGACAGCAGGCCCTCGGCTTTTTGCTTTACGAAATCGGTCCATTCCTCCACCGCCTCGGGCCGGGGGCTGGCGAGGGTCAAATCCCGCCCGGTCATCTCGGCAATCAGATCCCGCACCCATTCGACATTGTATTCGATGCTGCGGGGGTTGTTGCCGAGGGCCGCGTGCGGCCCCATCACCATGAACATATTGGGAAAACCCTCGACCATCACGCCGACAAAGGTCGTCGGCCCGCCTTTCCATGTCTCCGTCAGTTTCCGCCCGCCCGTGCCCTGGATATCGATGCGGTCAAAACTGCCCGTGACCGCGTCGAAACCGGTCGCGTAAATGATGATGTCGAATTCATGGTCGCCCGCGCTGGTCCTGATGCCCGTGGCGGTGATGCGCTCGATCGGCGTTTCCAGCATGCTTATCAGGTTCACGTTCTGTTGGTTATAGACCTCGTAGTAGTAGGTTTCCTGGGGCACCCGGCGCGTGCCAAAGCCGTGATCCGACGGGATCAGAAATTCGGCGGTCTCCGGGTCATTGACGCGGCCGCGGATTTTATCGGCGACGAAATCGGAAATCAGTTGGTTCGCCTCCGGATCGGTCAAAATATCCCGGAAATTGCCCTGCCAGATGCCGAAACCCTGACCGGCATAAAGCTCCTCCCAAAAGGCCTCCCGCTCCTCTTCCGTCACCTCGAAAGTGCCGCGCGGGTCGATCGTGTGGACGAAGCAGGCCGCCGTCTCCCGGCAGCGCTGGAACAATTCTGGGTAAGAGGCGCGGATCGCAGCCATCTCCTCGCCGCCGATCTTGCGGTTGTTCAGGGGCGTGCACCAGTTGGGCCGGCGTTGGAAAACGGTCAGTTGCCCGGCCGTCTTGGCCACTTCCTGTATGGTCTGCACGCCGCTGGCGCCGGTGCCGATGACCGCGACCCGCTTGCCTTCGAAGCTGACGGCCTGTTTCGGCCACAACCCGGTATGGAAAGAGGGGCCCTGGAAATCCTCGATACCCTCGAACCGCGGCATGGTCGGCGCGGATAAAGGCCCCAGGGCGGTAATCATGAAGCGGGCGCGGTACCGTCGGCCGTCTTCCAGAACCAGGGTCCAGCAACGGTTATCCTCGTCATGGGCGGCGGAACGGATACGGCTGGAGAATTGAATATCCTTGCTCAGATCGAATTTCTCGTCGACGTATTTGAGATAGCGTTCAATTTCCGGCTGGGAGGCGAAATGCTCGCTCCAGTCCCATTCATCCAGCAGTTCCTGGGAAAACGAGTAGCCGTAAGAATAGCTCTCCGAATCAAAGCGGGCGCCGGGATAGCGGTTCCAATACCAGGTGCCGCCGACGCCGGTGCCCGCCTCGAACACGCGCACGCGCAAACCCAATTCGCGTAACCGGTAAAGCTGGTACATACCCGACATCCCCGCCCCGATCACGATGGCATCGAAATCAAGCGCTGGGGCTGTTTGGATATTCTCGTCTGACTCGCTGGATACACTCATTTGTCGCCGTCGTTTCCTCATTTCATGGCAAGAAACCAGCCATTTTTCGCATCCGATATTGACCGGATGGCTATCTGTTTCGGCCGCAGGGTAACGACGGGCGGCGGCGATGGCAATATGGAGACGGCTCGATTGCGGGACGGCTTGCATCTGCCGCGCCGCCGCCATACGCTGACGCCACAGGTACGAGTAGCATTATGAACGCCCCAGCATCTCCAAGGGAGTTTGATCATGTCAATGCAATCTACGTTTACGTCTCGTGCAGCCTTGGTGGTGTATTTGTCCGTTGCCGTTGTGGTGGCGGTGGCCGCGGGCGTGATTGCCTACCAGGCCGGCCCGAACCAGCCGTACCGGACCTTGAATGTCACCGACAACAATGTGGCAATTCATGGTTATGACACGGTGGCCTATTTCACGGATAACAAGGCGATGAAGGGCAATAGCGAGTTTCAGCACGACTGGCGGGATGCCCTCTGGCAATTCACCTCCGCCACCAACCGCGATCTGTTCGCCGCCAATCCGGACCGCTATAGCCCACAATACGGCGGCTATTGCGCCCTGGGGATTGCCGCCGGCGAGATTTCGGATGTAGACCAGAAATCATTTACAATTCAGGGTGGCAATCTTTATCTCAATAAGGCCATGGAATTCCACAAAATATGGCGTGAGGCCCCAAAATCTCATGTCTTCATGTCCGATTATAATTGGGCGAACAATCGACGGGGGATGCGTAACGTTCTCAATTGCCCCAACTGGCCCGCGTGCGGCTATTTGTGAGCCGGTTTAGCCAACAACGAAACAGCTCATTTCAGGCCCGCCTTGCGCAGCCCCACGGCGACCCGTTCCGCATCGGCCCGGTCGCGGAATTGCGGCCCGAAATCCTGGACCAGGAAATACGGGTTTAGCCGCAATACCGCCGCCGCCGCCGTGGCCGACTTTTCAGGTTGGTCCATTTGGGCATAGGTAGCCGCAAGCACCATATGGTCAAAGGCGTTTTCGGATCTTCGGTCAACGTTCTTTTCCAACACCCTGGTGGCGTCGTCGTAGCGGGCCTCGAGGAAATAGGCCAGGCCGAGAACCATGGAATACACTGGCTTTATATTCGGATCAAAGCGCAAGGCGGTTTCCAACGATAGAATTCCGCCATCGGTACGGCCAGCCCAAACCATCGCCGCGCCCTGTTCGGCGTAACTTCTAGAATCGTTCGGGTTAAGCGCGATGGCGCGCTCCGCCTCGATAAGCGCAAGGTCATACTGGCGCCGTATGTTTAACACAGCGGTCAGCAAAAGCCGTCCCTCGATATTGGATGGCTCCAGGGCCAGGGCTTTTCGGGCTAGATCGTGGGCCAGTTTCATCCCCTTCTGAGGCGATCCCGTCCAGCCCCATATGACTGGTTCAAAATAGGTCCAACCCAGACCGGCATGGGCGGCGGCATAATCTGGGTCCCGTTCAATGGCCTTGCGAAAGAGCTCCCGCGCCTTAAAATTGTCACGCGCCAAGGACCGCTCCACCAGCGCACGGGCGCGCAAAACATACTCATAGGCTTTAAGATCGGAGGTGGGTTTCGCAAACGCCAGCTTTCGCTCGATGTCGGTCAATCGGACCGACAGGGTACGGACGATGCGGCGGGTGATCTCGTCCTGCAGCTCGAATATGTCCGTGGCAATCTGGTCGAAGCGCTCGGCCCACAGAAGCTGGCCGCTTGTCCCGTCGATCAGTTGCGCCTTGATGCGAACCTTTTCGCCCTGCTTCCGCACACTGCCTTCCAGGATGTAGCGGACCGCCAGTTCCCGCGCAACTTGGCTGGCCTTCACCCCTTTGCCTTTGTAGGTAAAGACCGAATTGGAGGCGATCACGAACAGGTCGTGGAATTTTGACAAATCGGAAATAATGTCATTGGTGATACCATCGGCGAAATATTCCTGATCGGGATCCGAACTCAAATTGGCAAAGGGCGGCACGGCGATGGAGGCTTGCGCCGACATGGGCGAGGACAGCACATCCGGCTCCGATGCCCCAAACAACTGCCAGACCGCCAGGCCGCCCAGCGCCGCGATAAACAATGCGGCGGCGAACATAATCGCGTAACGGAGTTGGACTTTTTCCCTTGCCCTGCGCTGGGCCGCGGCGACGTCATCGGCATGGGTCAATATCCGGTAGACCCGCACCAGTTCGGGAAGATTCTTCAATTCCCGGCCGCCGAGATCTTCAGTTTCGATGTCAATTTTGCCCCGGACATCGCAATACACCCGCTCGGTGATGCTGATGCCGCCAGGTTCGGCCAGGGCCTCGATCCGCGGCGATGTTGACGTCGTCGCCGTAGATGTCGTCGCCGTCAACAATGACATCGCCCTGATTGATGCCGATGCGAAAGACGATTTGGTGGCCGTCGGCCGCATCCTGGTTACGCAAGGCGCCGGCGCGCTGGATCTCGACGCCGGCGCGCACCGCCTCGACCACGGAGGGGAATTCGACCAACACGCCGTCGCCCATCAACTTGACGATACGGCCGCCGTGGCGGGCGACCGTCGGCTCGATCAATTCGTCCCGATGCGCCTTGAGGCGCCGCAGCGTGCCCTCGTCGTCGACCGCCATCAAGGCGCTGTAGCCGGCCACATCCGCGCTCATGATCGCGGACAACCTGCGCTGCATGCCCTGTGTTTCCACCAACGCCCCCGAAGCCTTGAACCGTCGCCGCCAATGATACGCGAAAGTTCCCGGTATAGGTACTGGGACAAAATCTAGTAGAATTTGGAGAGACAACACAAAGCCTGAAACAGAAATCCGGGCAGGATGAAATGAAAGTCTTTATTTTTGATTTGCTGGCCTACGGCGAGAACCTGGAGCATCTACGGAGCGGCATCGAGCTGCCCTATCCGCTGTCCAAGCGGCATTTCAAGGCGGACGTGGCGGTGCGCACCTATGAGGAGCACCTGACAGCCTGGGAAGAAATGGACCGGCTCGGCTATGACGGGGTCGGCTTCAACGAACATCATTGCTCGCCCTATGGGCTGATGAATTCGCCCAACCTGATGGCCTCGGCGGCGGCCCAGCGCACCAAGAATCTGAAACTGCTGATCTACGGCAACCTGCTGCCCTTGCACGAGCCGCTGCGTCTGGCGGAAGAACTGGCGATGTTGGATTGCCTCTCGAACGGCCGGCTGATTTCCGGCTTCGCCCGCGGCATCCCGCGCGAATACCAGGTCCACAACGTACCGCTGGCCGAATCCCGCGCGCGCTTCGAGGAGGCTTACGAGATCGTCACCCGCGCCTGGACGGAGGACATTTTTTCATATGAAGGCAAGTTTTGGTCCTACAAGGACGTGGCCATGTGGCCGCGGCCGGTGCAAAGCCCGCACCCCGAGATCTGGGTGCCGGTCCTGGGCAGCAAGGAATCCATCGAATTCGCCGCCGAGAGGAATATTCCCATCACGCCGGGGCTGGCGGGCGGCGGCCTGCGCGAGGACATCATCTATTATTACGTGCGGTGCCTGACCAAGGCCGGGCATGAATTCACCCCCAACCACCTCTCCCTCGGCATCTCCGCTTATATCGCCGACACCAAGGCGCAAGCGGTGAAGGAAATGGGACCCTATGAGCTTTATTTCAACCGGGCCCTCTTTAGCCATGGCAGTTTCAACGCCACCGAGAAACAGCGCAAGGCCGGCTATGTCAGCCAGTCCTCAACCGACTATGTGCGGCCGGAAAACCTGAGCGCCGTGGCCATGCCGCGCGAAATCATGCGGAACATGACCATCGAAGACGTGGCGCGCCGGGCCGAGGATCTACCCTGGGGCACGGCGAAGGAGGTGACCGAGCGGATCATCGCGGCCGGCGAACACGCCGGCGCCAACATGGTGCAGATCAGCCTGAACCGCGGCGCCATGCCGCATGAAATGTTCATCGAACAGATCCGCCGCTTCGCCAGGGAGGTGCTGCCGGCCCTGCAGGCCCATGAGGTCACGGGTCCGCCGGCGGAATTAACACCGCCCGGCTGACGTTCCGCCGCGGGCGGCACGGCGGTGCTACGTCAGAATATGCTCTGCCTCAACCGACCCAAAAAGCTTTTTCAAGATCATCGAAATCCTCGGCCGGCCCCTCGTATTTGTTCCGCCCGAGTTCGAGTACGTAGACGTAATCGGCGATCTTCAGGGCCTGGCGGATTTCCTGATCGACGATAAGAATGGTCAGGTTGTCACGAACGGTCAGCACCGAGAGCATTTCGTAGACTTCCGCGGCCAGCATCTTCGACAGGCCCGCCGTCGGC
>JAYGEB010000137.1:0-4624 GCA_046582595.1 Alphaproteobacteria bacterium
CAAAGCGCGATGTGATTTTCTAGCGCCATGGATAAGGCCTTGGTAAGTAATTCCTGCATCTTGTGAGACTTTCTTTGATCGGTGGGTCTCAAAGTATGAATCACTTCAGGGCTTTATCCTATTAAGTCGGGTACTGTGATCGCAGGCATAAAGCTGGCGTGGTTTGGCGGCGCATTCTTGTGGTTTTTTGTGATCTGGTTTCAAAACCAAAAATTATCGCCCGGTATTGATGAACGAACGACCGAAATGGGCCAATAGACTCTGTTTACGTATCGGCGGGAATCCGCATCGGGTCATATGAAATATCACTAATGAGATGCTCGCGTCGGGAGCAAAGCCGCCAATACGCCGTCAAGAACGACATCTCGGCAATCTTCCCGTACTGCCGGTTTGGCCAAACTATCCTGTTGCACAGGCCGGGATACGGCGCTATAAACCGCCGTTCTGTGTGGCGCGTCGGCGCGGGCTGAAGCCCAGGGTATGCCCGGCCGCCTTTATTTATGACCTATCCGGTCCCATGGGAGAACCAAAATGCCCAAGATGAAGACCAAGTCGAGCGTGAAAAAGCGCTTTCGGCTGACGGCGACCGGCAAGGTACGCCGCCAGCAAGCCGGCAAGCAGCACGGCATGATCAAACGCACCACCAAGCAGATCCGCGAACACCGCGGCTCCACGATCATGTCGGCGGCGGATGCCAAGATCATCAAGAAATTCATGCCTTACGGCTAGGCGGGGAGATATAGACAATGGCGCGCGTAAAACGCGGCGTGACCTCTCACGCCAAACACAAAAAAGTTCTGGCCCGGGCGGCGGGCTACCGGGGCCGGCGCAAGAACACCATCCGCATCGCCAAGCAGGCGGTCGAAAAGGCGGGGCAATATGCCTACCGCGACCGGCGCGTGCGCAAGCGCACCTTCCGGGCCTTGTGGATCCAGCGGATCAACGCGGCCGGCCGGGAGCATGGCATCAACTACGCCCGATTTATGAGCGGCCTCAAGCAAGCGGGCATCGAGATCGACCGGAAAGTTCTGGCCGATCTCGCGGTCCGCGAGTCTGAGGCGTTCAAGGCCCTGGTCGATCAGGCACAGGCCGCGTTGGCCTAAACCTGGAGACCCGGCCTTCGATCCGAAGATCGGGCCCCGGAATAGATAAGACGTCACGAAACAGGGGTCCGTTGGGCGACGGACCCCTTTTTCTGTTATTTAGCCCCACCGGCGGCACCAATTGGGCGTGAAAGCGAAATCATGACGACGGATATTCAATCTCTACAGGATGATCTGCTGGCCGAGGTGGCCGCCGCCGCGGATGCGCCCGACCTGGAAGCGGTGCGCGTGGCCGCCCTGGGCAAAAAGGGCCGCATCACGGCCGAGATGAAGGGCCTGGGGCAACTGGCGGCGGCAGACCGCCGGGCGGCGGGCGCCGTGCTGAATAAGGTCAAGGAAGCCGTCGCCGCCGCCATCGAAGCACGCAAGTCGGGCCTGCGGGAAGCTGAATTGGAAGCCCGTCTGGCGCGGGAAAACATCGATGTCACCCTGCCGGTGCGTCATCAGCCCCAGGGCCGCATTCACCCCATCAGCCAGGTGATGGACGAAATCGCCTCGATCTTCGCCGAAATGGGGTTCACCATCGCCGAAGGCCCCGATATCGAGGATGATTTCCACAATTTCACGGCCCTGAACATTCCCCCCGAACATCCCGCCCGGCAGATGCAGGACACCTTTTATTTGCCCAAGCGGGACGACGGCATGCCCATGGTGCTGCGCACGCATACCTCGCCCGTGCAGATCCGCACCATGCAAAGCACGCCGCCGCCCCACCGCATCGTCGTGCCGGGCCGCACCTACCGCTCGGACTCGGACCAGACCCACACCCCGATGTTTCACCAGATCGAGGGCCTGGTGATCGGCAAGGACATCCACATGGGCCACTTGAAGGGCACCTTGCAGGCGTTTTGCGAGGCCTTCTTCGAGGTGGAGAACCTGCGCATGCGGTTCCGGCCCAGTTACTTTCCCTTCACCGAACCCTCGGCCGAGGTGGATATCGGCTGCAGCTACGAGGGCGGCGACATCCGCATCGGCGAGGGCGATGATTGGCTGGAAATCCTAGGCTGCGGCATGGTCAATCCCCGCGTATTGGAGGCCTGCGGGGTCGATCCTGGGGAATGGCAGGGTTTCGCCTGGGGCATGGGCATCGACCGCATCGCCATGCTGAAATACGGCATCCCGGATTTGCGCGCCTTTTTCGATTGCGATCTGCGCTGGCTGCATCACTACGGCTTCCTGCCGCTGGACGTGCCCACCATGTCGGGGGGGCTGTCGCGATGAAGTTCACCCTTGCCTGGCTGAAGGATCATCTGGACACGGATGCCTCGCTGTCCGAAATCACCGACAAGCTGACCGCCATTGGGTTGGAACTGGAAGGCGTCGAGGACCGCGCCGCCGATCTGGCGCCGTTCACGGTTGGCTATGTCATCGAGGCCAAACAGCACCCCAACGCCGACCGCCTGCGCCTGTGCCTCGTCGATACGGGCGAGGAACATCTCCAGGTGGTTTGCGGCGCACCCAACGCGCGCACTGGCATGAAAGGCGTCTTCGCCCCCTCCGGCACCACCATTCCCGGCACCGGCCTGGTCTTGAAACCGACCGACATCCGTGGCGAAACCTCCAACGGCATGCTCTGTTCCGAGCGGGAAATGGGTCTGAGCGAGGAACACGAGGGTATCATCGAACTGCCCGGCGATGCCCCCATCGGCGCGCCATTCGCCGAAGTCGCCGGCCTGGACGACCCGGTGATCGACATCAACGTCACGCCCAACAAGCAGGATTGCCTGGGCGTGCGCGGCATCGCCCGCGACCTGGCCGCCGCCGGCCTGGGCACCTTGAAGCCCCTGGACGCCACGCCGGTGGAAGGCAGCTACGACAGCCCGATCAATGTCACGCTGAATTTCGAGCCTGGCTTTGAGTCCGCCTGCAGTTGCTTCCTGGGCCGGCACTTCCGCGGCTTGAAGAACGGCCCGGCGCCCGAATGGCTGCGCCGCCGGCTGACCGCCGTCGGTTTACGGCCCATCTCGGCCCTGGTGGATATGACCAATTATGTCACTTATGACCTGGGCCGGCCCCTGCATGTGTTCGACGCCGCCAAGGTTCAAGGCGACATCCAGGCCCGCATGGCCAGGCCGGGCGAAACCCTGATGGCCTTGGACGGCAAGGCATACACCCTGGATGGCGAAATCACCGTCATCGCCGATGAGCGGGAGCCCGAGGGCCTGGGCGGCGTCATGGGCGGCGAGGTTTCGGGCTGCACGGACCAGACCACCGAGATGTTTCTGGAGGCGGCCCTGTTCGATCCCCACCGCACCGCCGCCACCGGCCGGCGCCTTGGCATCGAAAGCGATGCCCGCTACCGCTTTGAACGGGGCGTGGACCCGGCCATGGTGCGCCCCGGTATCGAGGTGGCGACGCGGCTGGTGCTCGACATTTGCGGCGGCGAGGCCTCCCACACGGTGCTGGCCGGCAGTTGGGAGGTGCCGGCGAAAGTGGTCGGCTTCCGCCCCGCCCGCGTCCAGGAACTGATCGGCATTGACGTCACGGATGACGAGCAGCGCAAAATCCTTTCCGACCTGGGTTTCGGCATCGAAAACAGCGGCGATCGGTGGCTGGTCACCGCGCCCACCTGGCGCACGGACATCGACGGCGAAGCCGACATCGTCGAGGAAGTCGCCCGCATCGCCGGCTTCGACAGGATCGTGTCCACCCCCCTGCCCCGCCTCAACGTGACCGCCAAGCCGGCCCTGACCGCCCTGCAACGGCGCCGGCCCGCCGCCAAGCGCGCCCTGGCCGTCCGCGGCATGATGGAATGCGTCACCTGGTCCTTCATGCCGCGCCGCTTCGCTGAACTGTTCGGCGGCGGTGGAGAGGAAATGCTGCTGGCCAACCCGATTTCCTCGGAATTGGACGCCATGCGCCCTTCCATGCTGGGCAATTTAATTCTGGCCGTGGGCCGCAACCTGGACCGCGGCCATGATGATATGGCCTTGTTCGAGGTGGGACCGCAATACCAGGACCCAACCCCCAACGGCCAGGCCTTTGTCGCCACGGGCGTGCGCCGGGGCCGGGATGCGCGCCGCCATTGGGCCAACCCGCCCCGCCCGGTCGATGCCTATGACGCCAAGGCCGATGCCATCGCCGTGCTGGAGGCCGTCGGCGCGCCCACGGCCGGCATGCAAATCGCGGGGCCGGCGCCGGCTTGGTATCATCCCGGCCGCTCCGGCGTCATGCGCCTGGGCCCCAAAAACGTCCTGGCCGCGTTCGGCGAGATCCATCCCCGCATACTGGACCGTCTCGACGTCGCCGGACCCCTGGTGGGTTTCGAGGTCTTCATCGAAAACGCCCCCCTGCCCAAGGCCAAGGCCTCGCGCGGCCGCGACAAACTGCTGGTCAGCGATCTGCCGACCGTACAACGCGACTTTGCCTTCGTGGTGGATGAAGAGACCCCGGCGGAAGCCATCCTGCGCGCCGCCAAGGGCGCCGACAAGACCTTCATCGGCGAGGTCAACGTCTTTGACATTTATGCGGGCCAGGGCATCGAAGAGGGCAAAAAATCCGTCGCCATCACCGCCCGCCTG
>JAYGEB010000176.1:0-9880 GCA_046582595.1 Alphaproteobacteria bacterium
CGTGTGCTCTTCCGATCTCGGTTTTTCCAACGCCTCCATGGCGCCGAATTTCAAGGCGGCTTCGAGATAGCCCGCCGTAAAGGCGGAAATCGCAATAATCTTGAGGCTTGGATGCACGCGGCGCAATTCGCGTACGGTCTCGATCCCCTCCATGCCCGGCATCAGAATATCGGTTATGACGAGATCAAAATCATGGTCCAATTGCAGACGAAGGCCCTTTTTTCCATCTTCGGCGGCCATCACCTCATGGCCATGGGCATGGAGGATCTCCCGAATTATTCGTTGATGGATTTTATCGTCTTCAATTACGAGAATCCGCGCCATGGCAAAGCCTACATTAGAAACTCACCTGATGCGAACGGCAATTTCTAGCAACCGCTCCCCATCATTTTGCGTTTTGCAAGGCGGCGTCGAGGCGAGTCTTGAGCTTGTCCGGTGCCAGGTCCTTGCGGATAGAATCCCTCGCGCCCGCCAGCAGGCAGGCATCGACGGCATCCGTCGGACCCTCGGCCGTGAGCATGACGACATGAGCGCCGGGGTTTTCCAATAGCATGAGCCTTAGCGCCTCATGACCGCCCATTACCGGCATATTGATATCCAGAAGGGTCAAATCCGGCCTTTGTTCCTTGAATTTCTCCACTGCCCTAGCGCCATTCTCCGCCTCGAAAATGATTTCGACGCCAAGCGCCGAAAGTAACACGCGCAACAGCAAACGGCTGCTATCGGCGTCGTCAACCATCAAAACACTCTGTTTGCGTTCAGAGTTCATGGGCATTTTTCTCCAGATTTGACGCGCCCGCCGGGGAAATGAATATTGCAGAATTGCACAAAAAACACGGTGCATTTCAAAATATCATTTAGTTCGTCATACTCATCGCCCGATGCTTCGGATCCTTGCTCCGAATTGGCCGAATTCCAAAGAGGCGAGATCGAAGGACATGAGCAGCCGAAACGATCCAAGCAAGCCGGTCTCCCAAGAGGATTTCACGGCCCTGGCCGACATCGTCCATGCCATCGCGAAGGGCGATTTCAACGCCGTGGACCGCTTGTATGAACTCCAGGGCCAGAACAACCGGCCCCAGGGCATCGTGGACCTGGCTGAATCCATCGGCATGTTGCTCGTCCGCATGGAAGCGGGTGAGTTTCATATGGAACGGGCCGCCGAGGTTGAAGAGCGCCTGAAAGAGCTTAACGCGTTAAAGAATGAACATCTGGGCATTGCCGCCCATGACCTTCGAAACCCGATCAGCGCCATACGCAACATGAGCCAAATGCTCGTGGAGATGGAGCTGGATGAGACGACGAAGCTGGATTTCCTGCACTCCATCTACCGGGTCAGCAATCAGATGCTGGCGCTGGTCAACAATCTGCTGGATGTCGCCGTCATTGAAAGCGGCAAATTGAAATTGAATATGCGTGACGGCAATCTTTCCGCCCTCGCCGCGGAGCGGGCCGCCGTTATCAGGCCCATCGCGGCCGAAAAGGGCCTGCGGGTCGAAACCGCCCTGGTTGAGGTGCCCGATAGCCCCTTCGATGCGGCTTGGCTGGGTCAGGCCATTGACAATCTTTTGTCGAATGCGGTGAAATTCTCCGAGCCTGGAACCTCTCTGGTCATATCCTGCCGTTTGGCCGGCGCCAATATCGAGATCAGCGTCACCGACCAGGGCCCCGGCATTCCCGAGGACGAACTGGGCAGCCTGTTTGGCAAATTCGAGAAGCTCAGCGTACAGCCCACGGCGGGAGAGCGCGGCGCGGGGCTGGGCCTGTCGATCGTGAAGGCCGTCGTCGAGGCCCATGGCGGCGGCGTCGAGGCGCAAAGCACGGTCGGCCAGGGGGCGGTGTTCTCGATTTCCCTGCCGCGCGGGGCTGGGACGTGACGGACCATTTACGAGATTGAATTATCTTCCGCCGCCGGGATTTTCCGGCGCGAATTTCATGAACAACAGGCCCACGATCACGCTGATCCCCGCCGTCACGATCAACGCCGTTTGCGGTCCCCGCACATCCACCACGAAGCCCAGGGCGATGGGCCCGATAACATAGCCGAGATCGCCGACCATGCGGAACGTGCTCATGGCGGCCGCATTCATGCCGGGCGGGGCGCTGTCGGCGGCGTAGGCCGCGGGCGCGGTGCCGCCCACCGAGGCGGAGACGCCCCAGATCACGCAGCCGGCCACGAACCAAAGATAGTCGGACGCCACCATGAACAACAGCATGGAGGCGCCGGAAATCAAGGTGGCCGGCACGATCACCGCCTTGCGCCCGAAACGGTCGATCAGAACGCCCGATGGATAGGCCGCGATCACGCCCAACACGGTGCCCACCGCCATGCCAAAGCCAATCTGGGCAACCGAAAACCCCAGCCGCACGGAAACAAAGATCGGTATCACGGTGAACAGGCCGCCGGTCCGGGTTATCGCATTGGTCAGCGAGACGATGCTGACCAGGACAAATCCGACCTGCGTCATCAGGTGGCGCACCTGCCGCAAATAGGAAAACGCTGGTCCGCCCCGGCCTCCCGCCGGCAGCCCGAGGCCCCTGGTTTCCTTGACCGCGAACCAGGCCACCAGCGCCGCCAACAGAGACGCCGTGCCATAAGCCTGGAAGGGCACGGCCAAGCCAAAATGGGTCGCCAACAGGCCGCCCGGCAAGGGCCCGATACCCACCGCGAACAGAAAACTACCCTGATAGATCGAAATAATGCGGCCCCGGCGTTCCGGTGTCGAAATATCCGCTAGCACCACCTGGCCGGTGGTCAGGATGATCCCGGCGCCGGCGCCCGAGATGAACCGGGCGACAATGAATTCAGGGTAACTCGTCGCCTCCGCGCACCAAAAACTGCCCACGGCCGAGATCAGGCCGCCGATGGCCAGGGTCGGGCGCCGGCCCAGGAGATCCGACAGTTTGCCCGCGGGCATGGCCACGAAAAACCGCGCCAGGCCATAAATCGCCACCGCCATGCCAATGGCCGAGGCCGGCACGCCAAAGGATTGCGCATACAGGGGCAGGACCGGGATGACGCTGCCGAAGCCGATTTGATTGACGGCAATCAGCGCGCACATGGCCACGAGAACCCGGTTTTCAACTGTCATGATCGGAAAGCCTGCCTGCGGGCGCCGTTTCGGGGTGGCGAAATTTGATGGGATGGCCTTGCAGAAAAAATGTAGCGTACCTGTGTAGAACACATGGTCTTACCCAACAACCGGGTTTGCCGCCATCATTGAGACCACGATCGAGGTGCCATGATATTCGGCCGCACACAATTTTCCACCGATCCCCATGGCTGGGCGGAATTGCTGCCCAAGCGCCCGGCGGAACCGCCGTTGCGAGGACACCACGGGGTGGCCGGCGCGGTGATCGGCGCCGGCGTCACGGGTTTGGCCTGTGCCCGCCGCCTGGCCGAGCTGCACCCGGACCGGGAAATTCTGTTGTTGGAAGCGCGGCAAGTCGGGCAAGGCGCCTCGGGCCGCAATTCCGGCTTCGCCGTCGCCGTCAGCCATTTTCCGGGCGGCTTCGAGGCCGGGCAAATGGCGGCCTATCGGCGGATCAACCGCATCAACCAGGCCGGATTGGATCTATTGCGCGCCCAGGTAGCTGAATTCACCATCTCCTGCCAATGGCGCGAGGACGGCTTTTATCATGCCGCCGCCGACCACATGGCGATCCGGGAACGGGAACATTTCGAACGCTATCTCGACGCCATGGAGATCGCCCATTCGACCCTGGACCTGACCGCGCTGCGGGCCCGCTTGGGCACCTCGCACTATCAATGCGGCATTCATGTCCACCAGGGCGCGCTGTTGCAGCCCGCCGCCCTGGTGCGGGGGCTGGCGGACAATTTGCCCGCCAATGTCCGGCTATATGAACAATGCCCCGTCCTGGGCATCGAACATGACACCCCCTTGACCCTGCGGCTGCCGAATGCCGTGGTGCGGGCGGACAAGGTTTTCGTGGCGACGAATCATGAAGCCTGGAAACTGGGCCTTTTGCGCCGCCGCCTGACCGCCAGCACATTATCGGGCAGCATCACGCGGGTTCTGAGCGCCGGGGAACTTGCCGGCCTTGGCAGCCAAAACCAATGGGGCCTGCTCTCGCTGCACGGCGGCGGGGCGACCGTGCGCCTGACGGCGGACGGCCGGCTGTGCCTGCGCAACACCGCCGAGTATCATGGCGGCAACCTACTGTCTCGGGAACAATTGTCCCGGCGCCAGGCCGTCCACCGGGCCGGGTTCGAGGCCCGGTTTCCCGAATTGGCGGATGTCCCTTTCGAATATACCTGGTCCGGCGTCGAGGCGATCAGCCGCAACGGCACCAACATCTTTGGCCAACTAAGGGATGACGTCTATTTCGCCGGCGGCTACAACGGTTCGGGCATCAGCCGGGGCACGGCCTTTGGCGCGGCGCTTGCCGATCATGCCAGCGGCGGACAATCCCCCTTGATCGACGATTGCCTGGCCTCGGCGCCACCATCATGGATCCCGCCCCGGCCGTTTCTGGACATCGCCTCCGCCCTGGCCGTCCGCGCCCGTTTCAAAGGTGTTGGGCGGGATAGGTGACAAATGCTACCTTCACGGGCCGGCAGGCCGGCGAAGCTATAAGGGGGTCAGGTATGTCCACGGGTAACATTGAATTTGGCACGTCGCTGCGTTCGCCTTATGAGGTGGCGAAACTGTCCCGGCAGATCGAAGGTCTCGGCTATGACATCCTTGGCTGCGGCGAGCATGTCAGTTTTTATGGCGATACGGCCAACGGCCTGGTCTCCCTGTCGGTGGCGGCGGGCGCGACAACCAACATACGCCTCATGAGCACGATCACCCTGGTGCCGCTTTATCCCCCCGCCCTGCTGGCCAAGATGGGCGCGGCGCTGGACGTGGCCTCGGGCGGGCGGTTTACCCTGGGGGTCGGAGTGGGCGGAGAATTCGCCAACGAGTTCGCCGCCTGCGGCATCCCCCTCAAGGAACGCGGCGCCCGCACCGATGACGCCCTGGAGGTCATCACCCGCGTCTGGAGCGGCGCGGATGTGACCTACGACGGCCGCTTTACCAAGCTGGAAAACTTCTCTCTCAAACCGCTGCCGATCCAGAAACCCCGGCCACCGATCTGGGTTTCGGGGCGCACCGATGCCGCGATGCGCCGCGCCGCCAAATATGCCGACGGCTGGCTACCCTATATGTACACGCCCGAACAACTGGCCGACAGCATTGCCAAGATCAAGGCCCATGGCGAGGACATGGGCCGGGACCTCTCGGACTTCACCTTCGGGATGTATATCTTCACCGCCGTGCATGAAGACAACGAGACGGCCATAAAATTCGCCGCCGAGCGCCTGAGCACGCAGTATTCCCAGGACTTCAGCAAGCTGGTACACAAATTCGCCCTGGCCGGCGACCCCGACCGCTGCCGGGCCCGCCTGCGGGAATATATCAATGCCGGCGCCGAAATGGTGTTTGTGTCATCCGCCTGCCCGGACGATTATATCGACACCAATTTGGAGATGATCGCCAATTCGATCATTCCGGCCTTTCGCGCTTGAATTATCGTCGGAAAACAATCCTGTTGGCGGCGGCCGGTTTCTTGCGGTAAGCCGCGACTGTCCAAGTCTTCATTATTCAAATCCAGCCCCAGCTCACGCTTTCTTAGACTCCAGGGTGGCATTTCCCTTACGGTTCAAATTGAAAGTTACGGGCCTTATCCGGCGCACGCCGCTGCCCCGTCTTCCCACGGCTTCAAAGCCGATCACTAAACGATGGCCGGTGGCCTCCGCGAACCGGCGCAGGGTCGTCGTCGACGGCTTTTCCTTGCCGCCTTCAAGACGGGCAATGTAGGATTGGGATGTTTCCATTCTTGAGGCTAATTGCCGTTGCGAAAGGCCAGCATTGGTCCTGGCATCAATGAAAAGCCGCGCCAGGGCGAACCCCTCCTCCAAGGCATCATATGCTTCGACGTATCCAGGATCCTTGCGCCACGCCTCGAAAGACGTTTCGACTGGAATGATCTCGTCTGCATTTTTGCTGCTCATTCTAGCTCCTTCGCCCGTTCTTGGGCGAGTTTGATCTCTCTATTGGGTGTCTTCCGGGTTTTCTTTTGGAAGACCCAAACCACCACGATGCGTTTACCCTTTTGCGTCACGAAGATGGCGCGGGAAGGAATTCGCCCTGGCCGCGTTTCGTTGGTGAGCGTTATTCCGCTCCGCCGCCCGCCGGCTTGAAAACCTGCTTAAATGTGAAGGCTTCGGCGCTGGGGCCGTTGCGTTTGAGTTTTTCCAAGCGCTCCAATGCCTCGTCGGTGCTGGGATGGGTGCCGGCGGGCACCCACCACAGCACCAGATAATCTTCGTCCGGCGCCTCGAACCAATTCCGGCGCTGGGCCAATACCGGACTATGGGCGGAGTTGTAAACGAAGGCGCCAAGCTCCTCG
This sequence comes from Alphaproteobacteria bacterium, assembly GCA_046582595.1. Lineage (GTDB taxonomy): Bacteria > Pseudomonadota > Alphaproteobacteria. The sequence continues at coordinate 6,418 of JAYGEB010000176.1, forward strand.
ATTGATTGCCAGACCGACAGGTTGACGATGAACAGCGGATCGTCGGTCAGCTTGATGTCCGTGGCGTTGCCGGCATCGGACTGCAGGCGCCAGACGAAACCGGGAGAGGCATCGGCAAGGGCGTTGATTTCATCCAGCCGGCCCATGAAGCCGTCCATGCGGGGGTCGTCGAGTGCATGGCGGGCGGTCCCGATGTTGAGCTGCGCAATGTGCCAATCGGTCATTGTTCCAAACCTTTCCGGCCGACGCTATTCGGCGGCACTGTCGGCGGCGGCGACGGTGGCGGCGGCGGCGCGCTGTTCGGCATCTTTTTTGGCCATATGCGCCTTCAACTGCTCCGGCGACAGCCGGACGATGTCTTCATTCTGGTGGCTGAAGACATCGTAGGGCTGGGTATCCAGCTCCTCCAAGATGATCTGGCCGCTCATGACGCCGTCCTTCCAGGTTTGATGTTCGGCTTCCCGGGCATGGAATTCCGGCATCACCTGTTCGGCAAACATCGTCAGACTGGCGCAGATGTCCTGGTGCGAGGTCTTGCCGGCCTGGTTCAACAGGATCACCTGATCCACATGGGCCGCTTCATACTGGCGCAGCTTTTCCCGAATGGTTTCCGGCGAGCCGATCAGGCCCGCCGTCAGCGCCTTTTGGGCTTTTCCCGAATGGCGCCAGTCCTGATACAATTTCCACAGATCGCCCTTGCCCGGCGCATCGATACCATGCCGGCCATAGTGCGAGAGGGCGAAGATAAAGAAGGTCCAGCCGGCGGCTTTTTCCCGTGCTTCCTGGTCCGTATCGGCGCACATGAAACCCGACACCATGGCCACGTTGGGGTTGCGCGGATAGTCGGCCAGCAAGTTCGAATGGTGCAACAGGTTATTGTAATATTGGTTGACCCACGCCGTGGCCGCATCGGGCGAAACGAAGGTAAAACCCAGGGCGCCCATGCCCCATTGCCCGGCAAGGGTGATGGTCTGGATATTGGAGCAGGCCACCCACAGGGGCGGGTGCGGCTTTTGGAACGGCTTGGGCAGGACGCTGCGAGCGGGGAAATCGTGGAATTCGCCGTGGAACTCCCAATCTTCCTTGGTGAACATGGGGATAATGGCCTGCACGGCCTCTTCCCAACGGTCCCGTTTGGTCCGCACGCGGGTGCCAAAGGGGTGCAGTTCGGCGGGCCCAGCACCTTCGCCCATGCCGAATTCCACCCGGCCGCCCGACAGCAGATCCAGGGTCGACACCTTCTCGGCCACCCGGTGCGGATGGTTGGTGGTCAACTGAATAATGCCGTAGCCGAGACGGATATTTTTGGTGCGCTGGCTGGCTGCGCCCAGGAAGGTCTCGGGCGAGGAGGCATGGGAATATTCTTCCAGAAAATGATGCTCCACCATCCAGGCATAGTCATAACCCAGGCGGTCGGCCAGTTCGATCTGGCTCAGGGAGTCTTGCAGCAGCCTGTATTCGCCGTCCGGTTGCCAGGGCCGGGGCAGTTGGTGCTCGTAAAATATCCCGAATTTCATCGATCCGTCTCCTCAAATCTTTTCTTTTGCCCAGAATGCCCCATGTTGGGCCATCCAATCCAGAAAATCCTCAAAGGCCACGCTTGGGTCGTTGGGCAAGGTATGACCGATATCGGCCGTCAGACGGGCGCCGGACAGGGGCCGGCGGTCGCCGTCGCCGTGCAGGTTGATATTTGCCGCCTGGCCATCCTTGGCCACCTCGTGGCTGAATTCAGGGTACCGCCCGGCCAACGCGGCACACCACTCGAACACGCCGCAGGGCGTGCCGGAGGAGATGTGATAGAGGTCGTGGCCGGGTCCGTCCGCATCCATCAGAGCCAACAGCGCCGCCGCCACATCACGGGAATAAACCCAATCCTGGCGGTCCCGGCGCGGCAGCACCGCCCGCCCGCCCGCCAAGGCGATCAGGGCGGCTTGCATCATCGGGCTCAAGGTGTCCCTGGCGCCACTATCGATTTCCCAAGGGCCATAAACAGCCGCCAAACGCACGGAGCGGACGTCAAGGGGGAGCAGGCCGGCCAGGCGGCGGCCGACCGCCTCGGAGGCATGCTTGGTGATGGCGTACAATGTTTCGGGCGCCGAGGGCGTCTCCCCTTCCACCAAGGCGCCCTCGCCTTCCAGGCGGTGACGGCCATAGGCGGCGCCGGAGGCGATGTTGATGACCCGCCGCACCCCGCCGGCGGCGGCGGCGGCCTTGATGACATTGACCAGGCCCAGCAGATTGACGCCGAGGACCTGATCGGGCGCGTCCCGTTCCCGGTCCGGGCCGGAGGTCATGGCGGCGCCATGGAAGACGGCATCGATCTTGCGGTCCGTGAAAGCCGCCGCGATAGATCGCGGATCGCGCACATCGCCCCGAAGCACGCTCAAGCCGCCGGGCAGCGCGGCGAAGGCGCCGGCGGCCTGCGCGTGCAACGGCTTGGCGTCGAACAGAACCACGTCATCGCCGCGCCGCAACAACGCCTCGGCGATATTAAGGCCGACGAAGCCGCAACCACCAACGATCAAGGCCCGCATGTTCTATCCGGCCGCCCTAAACAACCGCATTGCCGCCATCCACGTTCAGCACCTGGCCGGTCAGAAAGGCGGCGGCATCGCTGGCCAGGAAGACGGCCACGCCGGCGATATCGTCGGGGTCGCCGATACGGCGCAGGGGCAGCAGGTTTTCCATCCGGGCCAGACGCTTGGGATTGGTCCACAGGGTCTTGGCGAAGTCGGTCTTGATCAGACCGGGCGCGATGGCGTTGACGCGCACGCCCTGGGGTCCGAATTCCACCGACAGGTTGCGGGCGATCTGATGCTCGGCCACCTTGGAGATGGCATAGCCGGACAGCTCGACGGAATCTTTCAGACCGGAATTGGAGGCGATGATGGTGATCGAGCCGCCGCCAGCCGCCACCATGCCCGGAATGACCATATGGCACAGCTTGAAGACACTTTTGACGTTGGTCTCGAGAATTTTGTCAAAGGCGGATTCGGGCATCTCGGCGGAGGGGCCGTAGTATGGGTTCGAGGCGGCATTGGGCACCAGGGTGGTGATCTTGCCCCATTTGTCCAAGGTTTTATCGACCAAATTGCGCAGATCCTCATCCACCCCCACATGGGCCGGGATGGCAATGGCCTCGCCGCCGTTGGCGGCATAATCGCGGTTGATCTCCGCTGTTACCGCCGCGCAGGCATCCGCCTTGCGGGAGGAAACCACGACCTTGGCCCCATGCTGGCACAGGCGCGCCGCGATCGCCTTGCCGATGCCCTTGCTGGACCCGGTGATAACGGCGACCCGGCCGCTCAAATCGAACAATTCCATGACGCCCTCTCCAAATTCGCCGTCTTTGGCGGCAGCTTACACCAGGGAGCATGGGCGCGGGACAGGTAAGTTATGTTCGAAGTATATGCAGCGATGCGCCGGCCGGCTCTAGAGCATGTTCTCTTTAAACATGCCCGGA
>JAYGEB010000197.1:0-8743 GCA_046582595.1 Alphaproteobacteria bacterium
CGTCAAGGGCTTTACCTAAAAATCCGGGGGCGGAGACAGCTATTTCGCGACCCAATACATGGGCGCCCCACCCGATGTCGCGCCGCGAGCCATGAAACGGCCGGGCGATGATAAGTCGCTGCCGCAAGCCTATCTTGTCGAACAGCCCGGCGATGCCACCGTGCCGGCGCATTTCCACGATACGGATCAGTTTCAGGTGTTCGTGGCGGGCGCCGCGTCCTTCGGCAAGAAAGCGGTTTCGCCCTTGTCCCTGCATTATGCCGGCGGCCACACGCCCTATGGGCCCATCGTCACGAAAGGGCGGGGCGTGCATTATTTCACCCTACGCGCCAAATGGGATTCCGGCGGCAAGCCCATGCCGCAATCACGCGATCTGTTGAAAGCGGTGCGCCGTTGCCACCGCCTGGCGGAAGGCATCGCGCCGGCGGCGCCGGGCGAACGAATGGATGTGTTGCCCGTTGAAGACGGCGGCCTGGGCGCATCTCTGTTTACCCTTGCCCCCGGCCGGACCGAGACCCTGGGCCTGACGGTGGCGGGCGGCGGGCAATATGCCCTTGTCGTTTCGGGTTCGGTGAACCATGGCGCGGCGCGGTTGGATGAACATTCCTGCCTTTTCCGCTTCCCCGACGAGGCGCCGCTAACCCTCACGGGGGGGGGCAGCGTCGGCGGGGCCGTTCTGTTGATGCAGTTTCCGGTGCCCGCCGGGGCATAGGGAGGTGTCGGAATACTTTACATTTTTTGCTTTGCCGAATCGACGTCATCCACCTAACCCATTGAAAGAAAACACTTTGGAATTTCTGGCATGAAAATTGCATGCTAAATTGTTGGGAGATAAGTGGTTCTCGGCCATCTCGCATCGGACCAAGACGACAAAATCACTTTTCGGACCGACGGAGCGGCATTGTCGCGGTCATGCCAACGAAAACACTTTGTAGGGCAGATTATGAAAATCCAATTTAGCAGCGTCTTCCGAACCACTCTTGCCGCCGTCGTGGTGGGCTTGATATTACCGTCCGCCGCCTCGGCGGCGCCCTTCAGCTTCACCAAGATCGCCGACACCAACTCATTAATTCCGAACGGGACCGGCACCTTCGAAGGACTTCGCGAAGGCGCGGTTCATGACGGCCAGGTGGCGTTCTTCGGCTTCGGTTCATCCGGTCAGTTAGGGGTCTACAAAAGCTCGGGCGGCACGCTGTCGCGGGTCGCCGACGCGAACACGGGGATTCCGGGGGGAAGCGGGAACTTTAGCGGCTTTTCCGTCCACGTGGACATCTATGGCGGGACGGTGGCGTTCCAGGGCAACCAGGGTTTCGGGCAGGCGGGTATTTACACGGGCAACGGTGGTTCCCTCACTAAGGTCGTGGATCGGAACACGGCCATTCCCGATGGTAGTGGCGATTTCAGCGGCTTCAGCACTCCCGTGATCGAAAACGGCAAGGTTGCCTTCAGGGCTTTTGGGTCAAGCAGCCAAGAGGGTATCTATACCAACGCTGGCGGCATGCTCGCGAAGGCCGCGGACAAAAACACCTCAATCCCGGACGGCACGGGCAATTTTACCTCTTTTATCAATAAACCCTCGATTGATGGCTCCACCGTGGTCTTTCGGGGCAAGGGCTCATCCAGCCAGGAAGGTATCTACAGCTATTCCAGTGGCTCCCTTGCGACCATCGTCGATACCAACGATGCGATACCGGGCGGAACGGGCAACTTCGAGATTACCTTCCTACCGGTCATCGACGGTGGAAATGTTGCTTTCAGGGGCAATGGTTCCGGCGGTCAAACAGGGTTTTATACTAGTATCGGCGGCACCATCGCCCTGATCGCCGACAAGAACACGGCCATTCCCGACGGCACGGGCGATTTCACGGGCTTTGACCGCTATTCGTACGATAGCGGCAATCTAGCCTTCGGTGGTCAACGCAGCGCCAGCGGCGAGGATACCCAGTCAGGAATATACTTCTGGGCGGACGGCGTACTCTCCAAGGTTATCGACATAACCGATCTGCTGGATGGAAAGACATTGGCTACGGGTTCCTCGAACCTTGAACTCCAAGACGGAACCAGTTTGGACGGCAGCTCCATCCTTTTTCTGGCCCGTTTCACGGACGGCTCTCGGGGGCTTTATCTTGCTGAACTGGGCGTCGAGGAAGCCGTCCCCGAACCCGGAACCCTGGCCATTCTCGGCCTCGGACTTGCCGGTTTGGGTTTCATGAGGCGCCGGCGGGGCCCAGGTCTTCGCGGATGGCGGCGAACACGGCGCTGAACATTTCCGGCGTCAGGCGGCCGGTATTTGTGTTGTAGCGGGAGCAATGATAGCTGTCGTAAAGGACCCGCCCATCGCCCAAATCGTGGCGGGCGCAATGGCCGAAGGGATAGGCCGCGCGGCGCAGTTCCAACGTCGTCAGCAGGCTATCGTGGGCGATCCGTCCCAGGGCCAGGATGGCCCGGGGCCGTGGCGGCCCGGCTAATTCGGCTGCCAGGAAGCGCCGGCAGGTTTTGATTTCGGCGCCGATGGGTTTGTTTTGCGGCGGCACGCAGCGCACGGCATTGGTGATCCGGCAATCCAGCAATTCCAGCCCGTCGTCGGCCCGGCGGTCGTAAACGCCGGTGGAAAATCCATGGGCGGCGAGGGTCGCATACAATAGATCGCCGGCGAAATCGCCGGTGAAGGGCCGTGCCGTGCGGTTGGCGCCCGATACTCCCGGCGCCAGGCCGACAATGAGCAGACGGGCATCGGCGGGCCCGAACGAGGCGACGGGGCCATTGAACCAGTCCGGCTGTTTAGCCTGATTTTCCCGCCGGTAGTCGACCAGACGCGGACAGAGATTGCAGTCGGGAGCCGGGTTAAGCACCCGCCGGCCAGGTTTGCCCATTAGGCGGTTTGACTTTCGCCGTCGTCGTAGTCGTCCTCGTCGTCGTAGTCGTCATAGCCGTCATCGGCGAGAGGCTCGCCGTCTGGCGCCGCCACGGCCCGGCGGCCGTCATCAGCCCGGTTTTCGCCGGCCGGCGCCGCCGTCCGGCGGTTGCCCGCACGGGAAATTTCCGGGATCAATTGTTCTAATTCCAGAAAGACGTCCGCCTGCCGGCGCAATTCATCCGCCGCCATGGGGGGCGAGGAACGCACGGTGGAGACGACGGTGACCCGCTTGCCGCGCCGCTGTACGGCTTCCACCAGACGGCGGAAATCACCATCGCCCGAGAAGATATAAAGATGATCCAGGCTATCGGCCATCTCCAACATGTCGACCGCCAATTCGATATCCATGTTGCCCTTGATCTTGCGCCGGCCGGAGGAATCCGTGAACTCCTTGGTCGGCTTGGTTATCATTGTGTAGCCGTTGTAATCCAGCCAATCGACCAGGGGGCGGATCGGCGAATATTCCTGATCCTCGATCAGCGCGGTGTAATAGAGCGCCCGCACCAGGTAGCCGCGGCCCTTGAAGTAATCCAGCATTTTCTTGTAGTCGATATCAAAACCCAGGGCGCGGGCGGCCGCATACAGGTTCGAGCCGTCGATAAAAAGGGCGATGCGTTCGATTGGCTGCTGCATGGGAATTCCTAACTTAAAATGGTTTTGAATGAAGGTTTGTTAAAATGGCTGGGAATTTTGTATATGGCATTTCTACACCGAAACTGGCGCGGGAACCAACAATGATCAAGGCGGTAGGTGAAAACAGGCTCCCTTGCCGCCCGATGCGGCCTGGCGGCGGGGTCAAACGATGATTTTGCTGGGTTTGGGCAGCAATTTGCATTCGCCGGAATTCGGCCCTCCCGCTGAAATCCTTGATGCGGCGTTGGCGCACTTGGCGCGGGCCGGGCCACGGGTCGCCGGGCGTTCACCGCTGTACCACTCGGCTCCCATTCCGCCCTCCGGTCAACCCTGGTTCGTCAACGCCGTTGCCGGGATCGAAACAGCCCTGGCGCCACACGCCCTGCTCGCCCTGCTGCATCGGATCGAGGCGGCGATGGGCCGCCGCCGGAGCGTGCGTGGGGCCGCGCGCGTGGTTGATTTGGATTTACTTGACCATGGCGGGCGGATCATCCCCGGATCCGGAGAAAACGGCTTGGTCCTGCCCCATCCCCGCCTGACGGAACGGGCCTTCGTGCTGGCGCCCTTGAGCGACCTCGCGCCCGCCTGGCGGCATCCGGTTTCGGGCAAAACCGCGCGGAACATGCTGTTGGATTTGGCGCCTGGGCAGGAATGCCGCCGATTGGGCGATTGATCCGGCGTAAGCCGTTTGCACTATTGCCAAATGTGCTTTACATGGGCCTTGAATTCGCCGCCTTGGCGAATTATTTATAGCGGCCCGGTGACGTCCTGGACGTGACCGGCTTTGGCGCAGTGGAGAAATACCCAATATGGCTCGTGTTACCGTCGAGGATTGCATTGACAAAGTAAAAAACCGGTTCGATCTGGTTTTGATCGCGGCGTCCCGCGCCAGGCAGCTTTCGGCGGGCGCGGAAATGACCGTGCCCGAGGACCGGGACAAGCATTCGGTCATCGCCCTGCGCGAGATCGCGGAAGAAACCGTTTCCGCCGATACCTTGCGGGACAACGTCATCCAAACCATGCAGCGCCATGTGGAAATCGACGAGCCGGAAGAGGACGATATGGAGGCGCAGATGTTGAGCCATCAATTCGCCGACAATATCGACGAATCCGAGGTTCTGGTGGCGGATCCCAGCCCTGGCGACGAAGTTGCCGATGAAGTCTCCCACGATGATGGAGATGCCGCTTAGAGCGGCACAAATTCGGAATATGCCGCGCTGCGGTGGGGCACACGGATGGCGCCGCCCCGAGCGGCGCCGATTTCGTTCATGCGCGCGCCATATCGGATTGAGACATGATCCGGCAATATGAGCTGGTCGAACAGGTTGCCGAATATGACAGCCATGTTGACGAGGATTTGCTGAACCGGGCTTATGTGTTTTCCATGAAGGCCCATGGTAGCCAACTGCGCGCTTCGGGCGATGCCTATTTTTCCCATCCCGTGGAAGTCGCCGCCATCCTGGCGGATTACAAGCTGGATTGCGCCACCATCGCCACCGCCCTGCTACACGACACGGTGGAAGATACCGTGGCGACCATCGAACAGATCAAAGAGCTGTTTGGCCCGGATGTGGGCCGCCTGGTCGATGGCGTCACCAAACTGGCGAAATTGGAACTGCAACCGGAGGCCAATCATCAGGCGGAAAATTTCCGCAAGCTGGTTCTGGCCATGTCCGACGATATCCGGGTTCTGCTGGTCAAGTTGGCCGACCGCCTGCACAACATGCAGACCTTGAAATATCTTAGCTCCAAGGAAAAACGCCTGCGTATCGCCACGGAAACCATGGAAATTTATGCCCCCCTGGCCGAGCGTCTGGGCATGCAGAGGTTAAAGCAGGAACTGGAAGATTTGGCCTTTGCCGAACAGAACCCCGATGCGCGGAATTCCGTGCGGCGGCGCTTGGAGTTTCTCCACCAGGACGGCGATGAAGTTCAGGAGCATATCAGCGCCGAGTTGGAGCGGACCTGCGAGGCGGCGGGAATTCCGGTGGAAGTGACCAGCCGGATCAAGACGCCCTATTCGATCTGGCATAAAATGCAGCGCGATCACGTCGCCTTCGAGCAATTATCGGACACCATGGCGTTCCGTTTGATCGTCGATACGGCGGCCGATTGTTATCAGGTTCTGGGCGTCGTGCATGGCAACTACAAAATGGTGCCGGGCCGGTTCAAGGATTATATTTCGACCCCGAAATCAAACAATTATCAATCCATCCATACCACGGTGATCGGTCCGGACAACCGGCGCATTGAAATCCAAATCCGCACCTCGATGATGCACAGAGTGGCGGATTTGGGCGTGGCGGCGCACTGGCAATACAAACAAGACGTAGGGCCGGGCGACGGCGGCCAATACCGCTGGCTACAGGGTCTATTGGAAATTCTGGAACATGCCCAGAGCCCGGAAGAATTCCTCGAACATACCAAGTTGGAGATGTATTCCGATCAGGTGTTCTGCTTCACCCCCCGTGGCGGCGTCATCGCCTTGCCGCGCGGCGCCACCAGTGTCGATTTCGCCTACGCCCTGCACACGGATGTGGGCCACAGCTGCGTTGGGTGCAAGGTCAACAGCCGCGTGATGCCCTTGCGGACGCAATTGCACAACGGCGATCAGGTGGAGATTTTGCGTTCAACGCAAGCCGCGCCCGACCCCGGTTGGGAAAATTTCGTCGTCACCGGCAAGGCGCGGGCGGCGATCCGGCGCTTCGTGCGCGCGGAACAGCGGAAAGATTACCAAAAATTGGGGCAGGCCATCGCGGAGAAGGCTTTCCGTGAATCCGGCCACGAATACACCGAGCGGGCCATGGAAAATGTCTTGAAAATTTTTGACGCGCAAAGCGTCGAAGACCTTCAGGTACGGTTGGGACAGGGCCATCTGACATCGCGGCAATTGTTGGCCAAGATTTTTCCGGGCGAACGGCGCTGGCGGGCCGCCAATGCCCTGGGCGCCATCAACCGTATGCTGCCGGCCCGTCTGCGCCGTGGCGGTGGCGGGGCGGATGAAGAGCACCGTCAAAAACACGCAATTCCCATCCATGGCCTGACACCGGGCCTGGCCGTGCATTATGCCGAATGTTGTCATCCCCTGCCCGGCGACCGCATCGTCGGTATCGTCAATCCCGGCAAGGGCATCGATATTCACGCCATCGACTGCGCGAAATTAGCCGATTTGCCCGAGGACCGGGACAATTGGATCGACGTGCGCTGGGATCTGGACCCGGAAGCGCTGGGGGTTTATGTCGGCCGCATTGATACCGTGGTCTCGAACCAACCGGGCAGCCTGTCCAGCCTGTCCAGCGTAATCGCCAAGAATCTCGGCAATATCTCGAACCTCAAGGTTACCGACCGCAGCGCCGATTTTTTCAGAATACAAGTTGATATCGAAGTCGCGGATTTGAAACATTTGACCAATATCATCGCGGCCCTGAGGGCCACCCCGGACATCAGTACAGCGGAGCGAATACGCGGATGAACGATCAACAGGCACTACAGCATTTTCGCGACGCCGGCGCCTTGCTGGAAGGGCATTTCATCCTGACCTCCGGCCTGCGCAGTCCGACCTATCTGCAATGCGCCAAGGTTCTGATGCATCCCGAGCGGGCCGCCGCCCTGTGCGGGGCGCTGGCCGGCCGCATCACCGCCGAATTGGGCGCCGGCGCCATTGACCTCGTGGTCTCGCCGGCCATGGGCGGCGTCGTGGTGGGCTATGAAATGGGCCGGCAATTGAGTTGTCCTGCGATCTTCACGGAGCGGGTCGATGGTGTTTTTGAGCTACGCCGGGGCTTTGAAATTCCAACCCGCGCCCGCGTCCTGATGGCCGAGGATATCGTCACCACGGGCCTGTCGAGCCGGGAATGCATCGCCTGCATCCGGGAATTGGGCGGGGATGTGGTTGCCGCCTCCTGCCTGATCGACCGCTCCGACGGCAAGGTGGAGGTGGGCGTGCCCTTGTTCGCGCTGGTCGGCATGGTGGTGCCGGCCTATGAGGCGGACAAACTGCCGCCGGAATTGGCGGCGATACCGGCCATCAAACCCGGCAGCCGAAGTTTGATTTAAGAACCGGAAACGTGCCAGATTGGCACGGTAAGTTATGTCAGGGAGTCTGATATGAGTAAGAAATTGCGTCTTGGCGTGAATATCGATCATGTCGCCACGATCCGGAACGCCCGTGGCATTGCCCATCCCGATCCCGTCCGTGCCGCCCGCATGGCGGCGGAGGCCGGCGCCGACGGTATCACCGCCCATTTGCGCGAGGATCGCCGGCATATCTCGGACGAGGATATCGAGCGTTTGAGCGATCAGATCGATCTGCCGTTAAATCTGGAAATCGCGGCGACCGAGGAGATGCTGGCGATCGCCCTGCGCCATAGGCCCCATGCGGCCTGTATCGTGCCGGAAAAACGCCAGGAATTGACCACCGAGGGCGGTCTGGACGCCCATGGCGGGGAAAATCATCTGCGCCGCTATGTGGATGAAATGGTCAAGGCCGGCATCCGCGTGTCGCTTTTCATCGATCCCGAAGAAAGCCAGCTCCACGCCGCCAAACGCCTGGGCGCGCCGGTGGTGGAATTGCACACGGGCAGTTACGCCGAGGCGGGCGCCGAGACCTGGAAAACTGAATTGGAGCGCTTGGTCCAGGCCGCCGCCCTGGCCGCCGATCTGGGCCTGGAATGCCATGCCGGCCATGGCTTGAGCTATGACAACGTGGGCCCCGTGGCCGCGATCCCAAACCTGGTGGAGCTGAATATCGGCCATTTTCTTGTTGGTGAAGCCATCTTCGGCGGTTTGGATTCCGCCATCAAACGGATGCGGGCCTTGATGGATAAAGCCCGCGCCGAGGCCATGGGCAGCCGCTCCGCATGATTATCGGCATCGGCAACGACCTGATCGATATTCGCCGGATCGAGCGGACCCTGGACCGTTTCGGCGACCGCTTCATCCAGAGAATATTTACCCCTTTGGAACAAAAAAGGGCCGAGCGCCGGCGCAACCGGGTGGAAACCTATGCCAAACGGTTCGCCGCCAAGGAAGCCTGTTCCAAGGCGCTGGGCACCGGCTTTCGCAAGGGCGTGTTCTGGCGCGATCTGGGCGTGATCAATCTGCCGGGGGGCAAACCCAGCATGGAGTTGACGGGAGGGGCCTTGAAACGCTTGCATGAACTGACGCCAGCGGGCATGAAGGCGCAAATCGACC
>JAYGEB010000218.1:0-6185 GCA_046582595.1 Alphaproteobacteria bacterium
ACCCAGGCGATAGCGGCGGCGAGCAGGCCGCCCGCCACCCAGGAGAGCAGGATCGGCAGGCCGAAACCGCCCAAGAATCCGGTCTTGGCCGGCTCCACCGCCTCGATACTCTCGACGGCGGGGTCGAAGACGGCCCGCGCCAAGAAAAATCCGGCGGTGATAATGGCCGTGAAGACGAGTTTTTTTAGCCCCCCCGCCGGCATCCGTTTCATGACGAAAATTGCCGCCAGGATGGTCGCCAGGGCGATGAAGACGGCGATGATGATGCCCTTGCCGCCGGCCTGCCAGGCGGCCGTCACGGGCGGGGTGGCGATCAAAACGCCGGTGACCCCGCCCAGGGCCGCGAAGCCCATCACGCCGACGTTGAACAGCCCCGCATAGCCCCATTGAATGTTGACGCCCAGGGACATCACGGCGGAGATCAGACAAAGATTCAGAATGGCCAAGGACAGGGACCAGCTTTGCACCACGCCGACCGTGGCCAGCGCGGCGGCCATGGCCGCGAACAGCAGGATCGGCCGCAGATTGCCATTTGCCAGCTTCATGTCGCGGACCGGCCCCCGAAAACGCCCGTGGGGCGCAGCAGCAGAACCAGCACCAGGATGACGAAGGAAATGGCGAATTTGTAATCGGTGGAAAGCAATTGGACCAGGCCCTCGGGCGCCCAATCGCCGGGCACCGCGTAGGCCAGGAATTTTCTATAGGCGTAGGTCACCGTGACTTCCGAAAAGGCGATGATGAAACCGCCCGCGATCGCGCCAAGGGGATTGCCAAGGCCGCCCACGATGGCGGCGGCGAAGATCGGCAGCAGCAGTTGAAAATAGGTGAAGGGCTTGAAACTCTTGTCCAGGCCGTACAGCACCCCGGCGATGGTGGCGAGCGTGGCGGCCAGGATCCAGGTAATCAACACCACGCGTTCGGGATTGATGCCGGACAACAGGGCCAGATCCTCATTGTCGGAATAGGCCCGCATGGACTTGCCCGTGCGGGTGCGGTTGAGGAACCAGAACAGCGCCATGACCACGATCACCACTATCAGAATGGTCAGGCCCTGGGAGGTCTTGAAGGCGACGCCCTCGCTCAACCCGGTCAGGCGTTTGAATTCACGCGCCTTCATGATAAAGCGCTCGCCGTCGGCAAAGCGTTGGTCGTTGGGGCCGATGATAAACCGGACCAGGCCGTTGAGCACGAACATGACGCCGACCGAGGCGATCAGGAAGACCACCGGCGCGGCTTTTTCCCGGCGGAAAAATCGATAGACCCATCGATCCGTCAGCAGACAAAGCGCAATGGTGCAGACGATGCCAAAGGGCAGCGCCAGCAAGGCCGTCGGCAAGGGAGCGATGGAAACCCCCCAGTCCTGCAATGTCCAGGTCACCAGGATCGTCGCCATGGTGCCGAAGGCCATGGTGTCGCCATGGGCGAAATTGGAAAACCGCAATATGCCGTAAATCAAGGTGACGCCCAGGGCGCCGATGGCCAACTGGCTGCCATAGGTCATGCCGGGGACGATGACGAAGTTGGACATCAGGATCAGGGCATTGAATACATCGTCCATTCGACTAGCCGCCCAAAAACGCCCGCCGCACATCCGGGTTGGCCAGCAGGGCGGTCCCGGTGTCGGTGTAGCGATTGCGGCCCTGGACCAAAACATAGCCCTTGTCGGCAATGTTTAGAGCCTGACGGGCGTTCTGCTCCACCATCAGGACGGCGACGCCGCTCCTGGCCACTTCGATGATGCGGTCGAACAATTCGTCCATGACGATGGGGGAAACTCCGGCGGTGGGTTCGTCCAGTATCAGAACTTTCGGCTGCGTCATCAGGGCTCGGCCGACGGCGACCTGCTGGCGCTGACCGCCCGATAGTTCCCCCGCCGGCTGGCGCCGCTTTTCCTTTAGCATGGGAAACAGCTCGAACACCTGTTCCATGGTGCCCGAATAATCGTCGCGCCGGATGAAGGCGCCCATTTCCAGGTTTTCCTCCACCGACATCGAGGTGAAGACATTTTGGCTTTGCGGCACGAAGCTCATGCCCTTGGCGACCCGGTCTTGGGGCGACAGTTTGGTGATATCCTCGCCGTCCAGATGCACGGCGCCCTGGTGGATATCAAGCATCCCGAACACCGCTTTCATGGCGGTGGATTTACCGGCGCCGTTGGGGCCGACGATGACGGCGATTTCGCCCTTTTCCACGCCGATGGTGCAATCGTGCAGAATATCGGCGCCGCCATAACCGCCCGTCATATTCTCACCGCTGAGGAAGTTCACGATGCCGGCTCCGGCTTGTGCTTCCGGCCGGTGCCGAGATAGGCCTCGATTACCTGTTCGTTGGCCTTGATCTCTTCGATGCCGCCCCGCGCCAGCAAGGCCCCTTCCGCCATGACGATCACCGGGTCGCACAGGCGCGAGATGAAATCCATGTCGTGCTCAATCATGCAAAAGGTATAGCCGCGCTCCTGTTGCAGGCGCAGGATGGCGTCGCCCAAAGTGTTCAACAGGGTCCGGTTCACGCCGGCGCCAACCTCGTCGAGGAAAACAATTTTGGCGTCCACCATCATGGTGCGGCCAAGTTCCAGCAACTTTTTCTGCCCGCCCGACAGGTTGCCGGCAAATTCGCCCGCCACCTCCGCGATTTGTAGAAAGTCGATAACCTCGTCCGCCTTGGCGCCGATCCCTTCCTCCTCCCGCCGTACGCGGGCCGGGTGCAGCCAGGTATCGAGCAATTTTTCGCCGGACTGCCGGGGCGGCACCATCATCAGGTTTTCGCGCACCGTCAGGGTCTTGAATTCGTGGGCGATTTGAAAGGTCCGCAACATGCCCATGGCGAATAATTCATGGGGCGGCAGGCCGGTGATATCGGCGCCATCGAGATAAACCTTGCCCGATGTGGGTTTGTAGGCCCCGGCGATGACGTTGAAGAGGGTTGTTTTGCCGGCCCCGTTGGGGCCGATCAGGCCGGTTATGCGGCCGCCTTCGATGGACAAAGACACCCCGTCCACGGCGCGAATGCCGTCGAAGTGCATGTGCAGATCTTCGACTTCGATCATAAACTTCGGAAAATACGGGGAACGGCCCCGGCGTTGACCCGGACCGCTCCCCGCAAATCACGTCATGGGTAAATATTTGGCGTTAACGGAACCGCGCGGTGGTGTTCTTGCCGCCCGATACCAGAATTTCCCGATAGTTGCCGGCGCTCTCGCCGGCCCCAATCAACTCAACGGCGGATGCGCCCACATAGTCGATCTCGCCGCCGTCCTTGAGGATTTTCAGCGCCTTGGCCAATTCACCGGGATAGATCTTGATGCCCGGCGCGTTGGCCACGCCCATGATCTTGTCCTTGAACATCTTCGATTGGGAGGAACCGGCCGCTTGCATGGCCAGCATGATCAACGCCGCCGCGTCATAGGATTCGGAACTGAAAGGCCCGGCCTTGAAACCGGCCGCCTTGGCCATGTCGCTAAACTTCGCGGCGCCCGGGCTGTCGGTGCCGGGAACGGTGCCGTAGGAGCCGTTCAGGTCGGCACCGATGGCCTTGGGCAGGCTGTCGCCGATCATGCCGTCGGGCAGCACGAAGGTGTCGAAGGCGCCGGTATCAAGGGCGGCCTGAATGATGCCCTTGCCGCCCTGGTCCAGATAACCGGCCACGATCAGAACATCGCCGCCAGCGGCGGCCAAGGCGCCGACTTCCGCCGTGTAGTCGGCCTTGCCATCTTCATGGGCGGCGGAAATGGTGATCTTGCCCCCCGCTTTTTCGAAATTGGTCTTAATGGAGTCGGCCAAACCCTTGCCATAATCGTTGTTGGTATAGGTCAGAGCCGCTGATTTTACGCCTTTTTCCTTCAGGATGGCGGTCAGAACCTGGCCTTGCCGGGCGTCTGACGGCGCGGTGCGGAAGAACAGGCCATTGTCCTTGATGGTGGACAGCGCGGGCGAGGTGGCCGAGGGCGAAACCATGACGATGCCATTGGCCAGGGCCACGTTCTGCAACATGGCCGTGGTCACGCCGGAGCAGTCGCCGCCCACGATGGCATTGATCTTGTCGGCGGTAACCAGGCGTTCCGTCGCCGCCGTGGCGGCGGCGCTGTCCGTGCAGGTAGTATCGGCGCGTATGGATATGACCTTGCTGCCGCCCAACAGGGCGCCGGAGTCGGAGACTTCCTTGATCGCCAGTTCGGCGCCGGCGGCCATGTCCGGCGTCAGGGATTCAATGGGCCCCGTATAGCCCAGAATGACACCCAATTTGATTGTTTCGGCATTGACCGCCGTGCTCATAAGAGCGGCGAGCGCCGTCGCGACGAGTAGTTTTTTCATTGTGTCTCTCCCTATGGATTATTGGCGGAGACCGAAGCGATCTCCCTTCAGCATGGTTTCAGCTTATCTAGCGCGCTTGGTCTTGGTGGACATACTATGTCCAAAACGCCCGCAAACAGAAACAATTTAGATGGCTGGGGCGATGTTATTACGCGCGAAGGAAAATAGCGGGCCGAAACGGATTTCAAGGTCGTCTCGCCGGTTCCGGGCAGAGCGGCGAACCTGATCGCCATGGATTGAGGTTTAGAATAAGCGGCCGCCGTTGGCGACATTGCGGTTAGGCTCGATCAAGACCACGCCGCCATGGTCATCGGGGAATCCCAAGACCAGAATTTCCGACATGAATTTGCCGATCTGCTTGGCGGGGAAATTGATCACGGCGGCGATCTGTTTGCCAACCAATTCCTCCAATGTGTAGTGCGCGGTGAGCTGGGCGGAAGTCTTGCGTTCGCCGATTTCCGGCCCAAAGTCCACGTATAGTTTGACGGATGGGTTGCGCGCCTCGGGAAAGGGTTCGGCCCTGATAACGGTGCCGACCCGAATATCCACCTTTAGAAAATCGTCAAAACTGATTTCGGACACTGTTCACCTATGTTTCACCTGTTTCCGCGGCTGCTTCTTCGTTTTGCCGGCGAAAACAGCGGGGACCCCGGTGCAAAAAATCCATCAGACTTTCAACCCGGCCCAAGGCCTTGTCCAGGGCCGCCATGGTCTTGGCCAAATCGTCTCCGTCGTCGTCCAGCCAGACCCGCAGGACGCTCAAATACACCAGGCCAAGGCCTTTCAGTTGCAGCCCCGCGCAGAGGCTCCAGGGCTGAATGCGGGCCGCTTCGAGCATCCATCGCAACGATCGGCGGCCGGGCCCGGCCGCCAGGCAGGCCACGGCGCCGGGATCACGGGCCAGGTCCCGCGCCACGGCGGCGATACCCTCCTTGTATGGGGCCAAGGCATCCAGCCGGCGCATGATGACGTCGAACAGGCGGTCCCGCACCGGTTCTGCGGCCATGTCGCCATCGACGCCGCGCAGAACGGCATCGTCGGCCAGGCGGGAAAGGCCGGACAAAATTGCGGTCTTGGAGCCGAACAGATGACGCATATCGGCGAGATTCAGGCCAGCTTCATCGGCGATGTCGGCCATGGTGGTATCGCGCCAGCCTTGCACCGCGGCCAGCCCCATCGCGGCCCGCACAATTCGCACTTCGGGCGCAATCGGGATCTTCCCGGATTTCCCCGTGGATTTCCCCATGGATTTTGGTGCGGGTTTCTTTGTTGCCTTTTTTGTGGCCATCGTCCCAACCTTTCGCCAAGTTCATTGTAGCGGCCTTGTCCGCGCCGCCGCAAGGATCCCGTGAAATGGCTTTTTGCCGCCGCGCGCCCGTGGGATTATGCTACCGGCGCATATATCACTGATTCATGTAAGGTCTTCACCATGCAGATACCAGCCGATCGGCGCCGTGATCGTGCCGGGCCATATGAACCGGAAGGTACATGGTGAACCGGAACGGGCAAGGCGAACATTGGCTGGCCGATCTGCGGACGGCCGGGGCATTTCTGACCATCCTGCCGGTTGGCGCCCGGGAAGATTTTCGTCCCGGCGGGCTGGCGGCGGCGGCATGGTGTTTTCCGCTGATTGGAATGCTGGCGGGCGCCGCCGGGGGCTTGGTTTATGCCCTGGCGATCTGGCTTGGCTGCGGCGCCTGGCTTGCCGCGACATTTTGCGTGGTCTCTCTGGTTCTGCTCACGGGTGGCCTGCACGAAGACGGCCTGGGTGATTTCGCCGATGCAATGGGCGGGCCGACACGCGAGCGCCGCCTGGCCATCATGCATGACAGCCAGGCGGGCAATTTTGCCGTCATTGCCCTGATCTTGTTGTTT
>JAYGEB010000300.1:0-3713 GCA_046582595.1 Alphaproteobacteria bacterium
CTGACCGACGCCACCCGCGATATCATCAACGCGCGTGTCATCAAGAAAATGAAAAAAGGCGTGCGCATCATCAATTGCGCCCGCGGCGGTCTGATCGTCGAGGAAGACCTTAAACAAGGCCTTGAAAACGGCGATATCGCCGGGGCCGCGCTCGACGTCTTCGCCCACGAGCCGGCCACGGACAATCCGCTGTTCGGCATGGACAACGTCATCGCCACCCCGCACCTGGGCGCGGCGACGGTGGAAGCCCAGGAAAAAGTGGCCGAACAGGTGGCCGAACAAATCGCCGACCTGCTGACCACGGGGGCCGTTGCCAATGCGCTGAACATGGCGTCGGTGTCGGCGGAGGAAGCGCCCCGCCTCAAGCCCTATATGACTCTCGCCCAGCAATTGGGGAGCTTCGCCGGTCAAGCGACCCATTCGGCGATCAAGGAGGTCACCATCGCCTATGAAGGGCTGTGCGGGACGTTGAACTGCCGGCCGTTGACGGCGCTCGTTCTGCAGGGGCTTTTGTCGCCGTTGATGGAGGACGTCAATATGGTCAACGCACCGGCCATCGCCAAGGACCGTGAAATCCCGATCCGCGAGGTCCGCTCCGACCAGGCCGGCGCCTTCCAGACGCTGATTACGCTGACGGTGACCACCGAAACCCAGACCCGTTCCATCGCCGGTACATTGTTCAACGAGGAACCGCGCGTGGTTGAAATCAAGGGCATCCCCATCGACGCCAAATTGGGGCCGAACATGATCTACATCACCAACGAGGATAAGCCGGGCCTGATCGGCGGCCTGGGCACGCTGCTGGGCGATGCCGGGATCAACATCGCCACCTTCCACCTGGGCCGCGCGGAAGAAGGCGGCAACGCCATCGCACTGATCGAAACCGACGGCCCGACCCCGGCGGCGGTGCTGGAAAAAATAACCGCGCTCGAACAGGTCATCACCGCCGTGGCGATGAAATTTTAGGGGCGGTTTTAGAGGCGCTTGAGGGTGGCGGTCAGTCGCCTAGAACCTTGCGGCGTTCCTCGAACTCCTTGGTCGTCATTTCGCCCCGGGCTTAGCGTTCCTTTAAGATATCCTGCGGCGATTTCCCGGCCGGGGTGGATCGTCCGCCTTGCCCGCCGCCCATCCAGCGCACCACCAGGACGACGATGGCGACGATGACGGCGATGACCAGGATCATCATCAACGGGCCGTAAAACATATGCTCGCCGCCCCACATCATGCGGCCGCCTTGGTGGAATCCCTGGCCGGCGCCGTTGGCCCAAGCCTGCGCCGGAATCAACATGACCGCGACCACCAAGCCGGTCAGTCTGCTCATCATAATTTCCACTCCCTTGGAATTCATATCCGCCCGACACGATACCATGGAAGAGGGGAAATGCGTTGATCGGGATCAAGCAGGCCCGGTCCTAAAAAAAGAGGTTCTACGCCCGGCCTTTAGGGTGCTAGACTTTTCCAAAGTTCGCGGCGACAAAGCGAACGGGCGGCCAAGGGAGGATGGCGGTGTAACCGCCCAGGGGTTCAATCCGGCGTTTCGGCCTGGATTGCTTCGGTCCTTCCCGGCGGCTTTCAACTGGGAGGACTATTCATGCCCGCCATATCCATGACGGTGAACGGCAATGCTGTTTCAGCAGATGTTGATGTAAGGACTTTGCTCGTCCATTTCATCCGAGATCATATTGGTCTGACCGGCACACATGTCGGTTGTGACACCAGCCAATGCGGCGCCTGCGTGGTGCTCGTCGGTGGCAAATCCGTCAAATCATGTACCTTGCTGGCTGTTCAGGCCGAAGGTGCGGACGTCACCACCATCGAAGGTCTGGCAACTGACGATCAGATGCACCCGATGCAGGCTGCATTCAAGGAGCACCATGGTTTGCAATGCGGCTTTTGCACGCCGGGCATGGTCATGAGCGCGATCGATCTGGTGAAGAATTATCCGGGTGCGGATGAAGCAACGATCCGCGAACAATTGGACGGCAACATCTGCCGCTGCACCGGCTATCACAACATTGTCAAAGCGATCCAAGACGGCGCATCACGGATGGGGGAATGACGGTATGTCAGAAACAGGAATTGGCGCTTCGTTAAAGCGCACGGAAGACCAACGCTTCTTGACGGGAGCCGGCAACTATGTCGACGACATCAATATCCACGGACAAACATACGCTTCGTTTGTCCGCTCAACTCACGCTCATGCCAAGATCAAAGGCATCAATACCTCGGCGGCCGCGGCCATGCCGGGAGTCCTCGCCGTATTTACAGGCGAAGAGCTTGTCGCCGATGGAATCGGCCCGCTGATCTGCGGTTGGAATATTGCCGGTAAACATGGCGTCGAAGCCCATAATTCGCCTGCCCACAATGCCCTCGCGGTCGGCAAGGTCAACTACGTCGGCGACCATGTCGCCGTTGTGATCGCCGAAACCAAGGCGCAGGCCGATGATGGCGCGGAAGCCGTTGAAGTCGATTATGAGGAATTGCCTGCGGTTGTAGACACGGCGACCGCCCAAGACAATGCCACGCAAATACATGACGAGGCGCCTGCAAATCTTTGTTTTGATTGGGAAATTGGTGACGCAGAGGCAACCGATGCGGCCTTCGCCAATGCGGCCTATGTCACGACCATCGAGGTCATCAACAATCGCGTCATCCCGAACGCCGTGGAGCCACGTGCCTGTCTGGCGGAATTCAACAAGGGAACCGGTTCCTGGACGCTGTATGTCACCTCACAAAACCCGCATTTGCATCGTCTGGTCATGTCGGCCTTCAATCAGGTGGCGCCTGAACACAAACTGAGGGTCATCGCGCCCGATGTTGGTGGTGGATTTGGTTCCAAGATATTTATCTATGCCGAAGAGGTTGTCTGCACCTGGGCCACGCGCAAGGTAGGGCGCCCGATCAAATGGACGGCACAGCGTTCGGAAAGCTTCCTTTCGGATGCCCACGGTCGTGATCACGTTTCCAAGGCCAAACTTGCCCTGGATGCCGACGGCAAGTTCCTCGGACTTCGGGTAAACACCAAAGCCAACCTTGGCGCGTATCTCTCGACTTTCGGCACTGCTGTTCCGACTTACATGTACGCGACATTGCTTGCCGGAAACTATACCACTCCCGCGATATATTGCGATGTTCAAGGTGTGTTTACCAATACAGCTCCCGTGGATGCCTGCCGTGGTGCCGGTCGTCCGGAAGCCACATTTTTGCTGGAACGTTTGGTCGAAACGGCCGCCCGGGAATTGAAAATCGATCCGGCTGAATTGCGTCGCCGAAACTATATCCAGCCGGATGCCTTCCCCTACCAAACCCCCGTCGTGCATCAGTACGACATTGGTGATTACGGGGCGAGCATGAACAAGGCCTGCCAAATGGCTGATGTGGCTGGATTTGAGGCGCGCCGGACGGAAAGCGAAGCCAATGGCAAACGCCGGGGTCTGGGGTATTCGTCATATATTGAGGCCTGTGGAATCGCACCGTCGGCAGCAGCGGGGGCTCTTGGGGCTGGCGTTGGACTGTACGAATCCGCGGATATCCGCTTTAACGCTACCGGCAATGTCACGGTCATGACTGGAACCCACAGCCATGGCCAGGGCCATGAAACTACATACGCCCAGGTCGTTTCCGAAAAACTCGGTATTCCTATTGAAAATATCGAGGTCGTCGAAGGAGATACTGACAAGGGAACGTTTGGCATGGGCACATATGGCTCAAGG
>JAYGEB010000312.1:0-10437 GCA_046582595.1 Alphaproteobacteria bacterium
CCCAAGGAGCTGTCTTTCGGCGCCATGGTCGCCGTCGATTCCGAAACCATGGGCCTGGACCCGCATCGCGACCGGCTGTGCCTGGTCCAACTCTCCGATGGCCAGGGTGATTGCCATCTGGTGCAATTCGCCCAGGGCGTCTATCAGGCGCCAAATCTGTGCGCCCTGCTGGCCGATCCCGGCATCATCAAGCTGTTTCATTACGCCCGCTTCGACGTGGCCATGATCAAGCAATACCTGGGCATCGACTGCACGCCGATTTATTGCACCAAGATTGCCTCGAAACTGGCGCGGACCTACACGGACCGTCATGGCCTGAAGGATCTGTGCCGGGAACTTCTCGGCATCGATCTATCAAAGCAACAGCAAGGTTCGGACTGGGGCGCAGACCAGCTGTCGCCGCAGCAACTGGACTATGCCGCCAACGATGTGCTGCACTTGCACCGCCTGCACGGGCTGCTTGAGGATATGCTGGCCCGCGAAGGCCGGGGCAACCTTGCCCAGGCCTGTTTCGATTTTCTCCCCACCCGGGCGGAACTGGACCTGAGCGGCTGGCCGGAAATAGATATTTTCTCCCACTAGTTTACGGTCGGTCCGGGTGGCGCCGGCACCTCCCCAGGCACCTCGTTACCGCCAATATCAATAAAAATTCGAAAGTTGGCACGATTTTCGCGTGGTAAATCTTGCGAACCAGCCACTCTGTGCTATGATTCCGTCAAACTACTGCGTTATCAAAGGCTTATCAGGTGACGGCGGAAACTGCAAAAGACTTACCGGAAGCTCGGCACGGCACCATCCGCGCGGCGGCGGCGCGGGTTCTGCGCCTGGAGGCGGATGCCCTGGGTCTGTTGGCCGATCAACTGGACGGCCGTTTCGATGCCGCCGTGGATCTGCTGGCCGGAATTGGGGGCAAGCTGGTGGTTAGCGGCATGGGCAAAAGCGGCCACATCGCCCGCAAGATTGCCGCCACCCTGGCCTCCACCGGAACGCCGGCGCATTACGTTCACCCAGGCGAGGCCAGCCATGGCGATCTGGGCATGATCGGCCGGGACGACGGCGTCCTGGCCCTGTCCAATTCCGGCGAAACGGCGGAATTGAACGATCTCGTGGCCTATGCCAAGTTCCTCCGTATTCCGCTCCTCGCCATGGTCGGCAAGGCGCCCTCCACCCTTGCCGCCGCGGCCGATGTGGCCCTGGTGCTGCCGCCGGTGGCGGAGGCCTGTCCCATGGGCCTGGCGCCGACCACATCGACCACCATGATGCTGGGACTGGGCGACGCCCTGGCGGTGGCCATGATGGAACGGCGCGGCTTCTCGGCCGATCAGTTCCAGGCCTTGCACCCCGGCGGCCGCCTGGGACGGGAATTCATCAAGGTCGGGGAGCTGATGCACGTGGGGACGGAGCTGCCGGTCTGTACCGCCGGGGCGCCCATGTCGGCGGCCATTCTGACCATGACCGAAAAACGCTTCGGCTGTATCGGCGTGGTTGATGACGGCGGAACCCTGATCGGCATCGTCACCGATGGCGATTTGAGCCGCCATATGGACGACGGGCTGATGGCCAAGGTGGCCGGCGATGTCATGACGTCCGGTCCCAAAACCATTGTCGCCGGCGCGCTGGCGGCCGAGGCCCTGGGCTTCATGAACGCCAACAAGATAACCTGCCTGTTCGTGACCGAAGATGGCCCAGCGCCAAACAAACCGACGGGTATTTTGCATGTGCACGATATCCTGCGCGCCGGCATTGCCTAGGGGATGGCCGCGATGGGCGCCGATATAGCCACTGGAGCAAACACCGGCACTTCCGCCGATGGCGGCGCCAAAAGGCGGTTTCATTTCGATCCCGGCCGCCGCCGAACGGGGGCCTCGCCCCGTTACAGCCGCTTCGTCGGCATGATGAAGCTGTTGCTGCCTCTGTTGGCCCTGGGCCTGGTCGTCGCCGTGGTGATCTGGCCCAACGAATTACGCGAAGCGACGGGCTTTCACCTGGCCTATGTCAGCACGAACACCGGCGGCGCGGCGGAATTGACCATGTTGCGGCCCCGTTACCTGGGCACCGATGCCCGCAACCGGCCCTTTGTCGTCACCGCCGACCGGGCGACCCAGGATCCAAAGGATCAACGCCTGGTCACGTTGGTGCGGTTACAGGCGGACATGGCCATGGCGGACGGACGCTGGTTCACGATTATGGCCGACAGCGGCATCTATCACCAGCAACGAAAACACCTGCGCCTGATGGGCGCCATCAATCTGTTCTCGGACCAGGGTTACGAATTCAACGCCACCATGGTGGACATCGATCTGAACAGCGGGCGGGCGGTTTCCGACCAGCCGGTGAACGGACAAGGGCCGTTCGGCACGCTGCGCGCCGACCGCCTCGAAGTCGAGAATTTCGGCCAACGGTTGTTATTCAAGGGTAATGTACGGATGCGCATCGTGGCGCGGGACCGGGGCTAGATCATGATCCACCGTCCGCGAACCATGCTCCCCTGGTCGCTTTTCTGTATTTTGTCGGTGATGGTCTTGATCGGCGCGGCACGGGGGCAGAGCCAAATCCAGGCGGGGCCCGACACGGATCAACCCATAGATATAAATGCCGATGATCTGGAAATCCGGCAGGATCAGAATTTGGCGATTTTCACGGGCAACGTGATCGCGGTCCAGGGCGGTTTCAGACTGCGCGCGGAACAATTGCGGGTTTGGTACCGGCCGGCTTCCGGCCAGGCGGGGGGCGATGCCGCCAATGCCGGCAGCACAATCATTCGCATTGATGCCATAGACCGGGTGTTCGTGTCCTCGGCGACCGAAACGGCCCAGGGCGATCTCGGCATTTATGACGTCGCCAAGAAGCGTTTGACCCTGACCGGCGCGGTTGTTTTGACCCGGGGCCAGAATGTCTTGCGGGGCAAGAAGCTGGTGATGGACATGGTTACGGGGCGGAGTCGGATCAGCGGCGGCCGGGTGCATGGCCGTTTCGTGCCGCCCAAGAGGCAAACCGGCAAGGCGAAATAACCCGTCATGAAGACGTTACGCGCAGGATTGGTAAGTTATCGGTAACCCTGATCTGGTACGCCAGGGAATGGAAAGAAAATGACCACAGGCGACGACCACAAGAATATACGGCCCGAAGCACCCCACGGCGTTGATAGTGGGCGCGATGGCCGTGGCGTTGGCCGTGGCGGAAACAGCGCCAAGGATGACGGGCCGCCGAAGCTGGTGGCCGAACGCCAGGGCCTGCGCGCGGAGAAGATCGGCAAGCGTTTTCGCAAACGGCCGGTGGTCCGGGATGTCTCCCTGGTGGTACAGCGTGGCGAGGCGGTGGGCCTGCTGGGCCCGAACGGAGCCGGCAAGACCACTTGTTTCTACATGATCATGGGGCTATTGGCGCCCGATTCGGGCTCGATCTTCCTGGATGGCCAGGATATCACCGAGTGGCCCATGTACCGCCGGGCCCGCCTCGGTGTCGGCTATTTGCCCCAGGAAGCCTCGATCTTCCGCGGCCTGAGCGTCGAAAACAATATCCGCGCCGCTTTGGAATTGGTGGTGGGCGACCGGGAACGGCGGGAAGCCATGTTGGATGATCTGCTGGCTGAATTTTCCATCAGCCATCTACGCCGCACCCCGGCCCTGGCCCTAAGCGGCGGTGAGCGGCGGCGGGTGGAAATTGCCCGGGCCCTGGCCTCCCATCCCAGTTTTATTCTGTTGGACGAGCCTCTGGCGGGCATTGATCCCATCGCCCTGGGGGAAATCCGTGATTTGGTCTCGCACCTGAAGGACCGCGGCGTCGGCGTCTTGATTACCGATCACAACGTGCGCGAGACGCTGGAAATCATCGACCGTGCCTACATCCTGCACGAGGGCCGGGTCTTGACCTCCGGCGTTCCCGAGGAAGTGGTCGGGCATGACGACGTGCGCCGGGTTTATCTCGGCGAACGTTTTTCGCTGTAGTTTGTTGGTTTAGGGGCAAGCGTCATGGCCATCGGCCCAAGGCTGAAAATCCGTCAGACCCAAGCGCTGGTCATGACGCCGCAGTTGCAGCAGGCCATACGTCTGTTGCAGTTGACCAATCTGGAATTGAGCCAATATGTGGAGCAGGAACTGGAACGCAATCCGATCCTGGAACGGGCCGATGCCGACGGGGTCAGCGAGGCGGCCAGCATCGACGATGGCAACATGACCTCCGATCCGGTCGTCGATACTCTCGGCGAAGCGGTCGCGGCCAGCGACGGCATTGGCGATGACGGCACCGTGGGCGATACCGCCGCCGTGGAGCTGGACGGCGCCGCCTTGCCGGGCGCCAATAGTCTTGACGGCGCCGAGGGTCCGCTGGATACCGATTACGGCGAAACCTATAACAATGACAGCGTGACCGACAGACCCAGCGCCGACGACGGCGGCGCCAATGGCGCCAATTCGGAAGGTTACGAGGTTGGTGATTGGTCGGGCGCCAGCACGGGGCTTTCGGGCGGCACATCGACGACGGTAACCTTGGAACAGGTTTTGAGCAACGAAGTTACTTTAAAGGACCATGTGCTCGAACAAATGAATATCCTGTTGGTGGAGCCGGTGTTGCGGTTGATTGGCCAGGACCTGGTGGATCATCTGGACGAGGCGGGCTATCTGACCGAAGAGCCCGCATTTATCGCCGAACGGCTGGGCTGCGACACGGAACTGGTCGATGTGGTGCTGGACCAGATGCAACGTTTTGATCCGCCGGGCATTTTTGCCCGTAGCCTGGGCGAATGCCTGGCCATTCAGCTCCGGGAAAAGAACCGCTACGACCCGGCCATGCGGATATTGGTCGAGAACCTACATCTTTTGGCGGCCATGGACGTGGCGCTGATTTGCGAGACCTGCGGCGTCAGCCATGATGACGCCGAGGATATGATCGCCGAACTCAAGGCGCTGAACCCCAAGCCGGGTTTGGCCTTTGACCATGACGTGGCCGCCCCCGTGGTGCCCGACGTCTTCGTGCTGGAAAAACCCGACGGCGGCTGGAGCGTGGAATTGAACAGCGACAACCTGCCCCGGATTTTAGTCAACCGGCAATATTATGCCGAGGTCAACGAGGCGGCGCGGCGCAAGGAAGACAAGGCCTATATCTCCGAATGTCTGCAATCGGCCAACTGGCTGATCAAATGCCTGGATCAACGGGCCCGGACCATTCTTTCGGTGGCGTCCGAACTGGTGCGCCAGCAGGACGGCTTTTTGGCCAACGGCGTTCAGGAATTGCGCCCCTTGAACCTGCGCGCCATCGCCGAGGTGGTGGGCATTCACGAAAGCACGGTAAGCCGGGTCACTTCGAACAAGTATGTCGCCACGCCCCGGGGCGTATTTGAATTAAAGTATTTCTTCACTTCCGCGTTGAGTTCCGCCGACGGCGGCGATGATCATTCCTCCGAGGCGGTGCGCGATCAACTGCGCGATCTGATCGAAAACGAGACCGCCGGCACGGTCCGCTCCGACGACAAACTGGTTGATATCCTGCGCCTATCCGGCGTCGATATCGCCCGGCGCACCGTGGCCAAATACCGCGACGCCATAGGCATTCCGTCGTCCGTTCAACGCCGCCGGGCCAAGCGCATGGAGGCGCGCGCGGTGGGTTGAGAGGGCACGTTGACAGGCCGCGGCGGCGGCACTATGTTCCCGGCTCCTTGCCGCCGGGACGGGATTTTCGGCCTTGGCGCGGTGCTGAAAGATGTGCTGTCAACCGGCAATAACTGTTGACAAATTTGACCCAAAACCAGCTAAAGTAAGACGCCATGCAAATCCTTGTTTCAGGCAAGCAGCTCGACGTG
Source organism: Alphaproteobacteria bacterium (assembly GCA_046582595.1). Classification (GTDB taxonomy): domain Bacteria; phylum Pseudomonadota; class Alphaproteobacteria. The sequence continues at coordinate 5,798 of JAYGEB010000312.1, forward strand.
GGTGACGCCCTGCGTAGCCACGTCGATGAACGTTTGCAAAACGGCGTCGCCAAGTACTTCGCCAACTCTCTGGACGCCCACGTGGTGTTCAGCCGGGAAGGCCAAGGCTACCGCGTGGACTGCTCCGTGCATGTGGGCCAGGGCATTCATGCCCAGGCCCACGCCGATGCGGGCGATATCTATCAGGCTTTCGATCAGGCCTCGGGCCGCCTGGAAAAACGCCTGCGCCGCTACAAGCGCCGCTTGCGCGGCCATCACGGCCGCGAACGCCCGGCGGCTGATAAATTCATGGCGCAGAATTATGTTCTTGAATCTGAACCGGAGGCGGACGAAGCGCCGGAGGAATTTCAAGCCGTTATCGTGGCCGAACATACCACTGAAATTCATCGCCGCAGCGTCGGCGAGGCGGTCATGCAGCTAGAACTGGCGGAGCAGCCGGTTCTGATGTTCCGTAATGTGGGCAACGGCCATCTGAACGTGGTGTACCGCCGCCCGGACGGCCATATCGGCTGGATCGATCTGGTGGCGGATACCTCGGGCAACAGCAGCGCCGGCGCTCGTGACGCCGGGGCGAAATAGGGGCCGTTCGAATGGAAATGGTTGAATTGCTGGCGCCGGACGGCGTTGTCGCCAACCTGAAAGCCGGCAGCAAGAAACAGGCACTGCAGGAACTCTCGCTACAGGCCGCCTCGTTGACCGGTTTGCATGAGCGGGTGATCTTTGATGTTCTGCTGCAACGGGAAAAATTGGGCACGACGGGGATCGGCCGCGGCATCGCCATACCTCATGGCAAGATGCGGGAGTTGGAGAAGCTGCACGGACTTTTCGCCCGCCTGCCCAAGGCGATCGATTTTGACGCCATCGACGAACAGCCCGTCGATTTGATATTTTTGTTGCTGGCGCCCGAATCCGCCGGCGCCGATCACCTCAAGGCCCTGGCCCGTGTTTCCCGCTTGCTGCGCGACGAAAACATCTGCGCCAAGTTGCGCGGCGCCGACGACCCCGAAGCCCTGTTCGCCCTGCTGACGGTACCAACGGTGTCGCCGGCCGCGCAAAAAACGCCGCAATCGGAAAAATTCTAGTTTAACGCCACCGTTTCCAAATCATGCTCATAACAGGCGGCCCTGGCGGCGGCGTAGTTGTCGAAGCCGGCCAGCTCTCGGCCGTTGGCGCCATGGATCACATAGATGGTCTGGCCCTTGACCCGGCGCGGACGGATATAGGCCAACTGGTCGGCGCCCAGCATGGCCAGGCCCTCGCTGGAGATGCTGCGCAGTTCGTTTTCATGGCCGTTTGCATCACCTTTTTCAAGCACCGTCATGGTCTAACCCTCCCTTCGTTCATCGTCGATGGTGAGCGCGCCGTCCGCCTTGGGCGGGCCGCTGGTGATATCGATGATGCGGGAGACCGATTCCGGCTCCGGGCGCACCAGTTCGATATGCAACAGGCCATTGTCCAGGTTGGCGCCGGCAATCTCTATGCCCTCGGCCAGAACAAAACTGCGCTGGAACTGCCGCGCCGCGATGCCGCGGTGGAGGTAAACACGTTTCTCATCGTCGGTCTGGCGGCCGCGCACGATTAATTGGTTGTCCTCGGCCGCGATTTGCAGATCCTCGCGGGTGAAGCCGGCCACGGCCAGGGTAATGCGCAGGCCGCTGTCAGAGATCCGTTCGATGTTGTAAGGGGGATAGCCGTCGTTGGCGGACTTCGCCACCCGGTCCAGCAATTGTTCGAAATGATCAAAGCCCAAAAGCAACGGGCTGTTAAAGGCGGTAATTCTGTTCATGGCGCCACCTCCTCTTGATTGAGCGGGCATGGCGGTCCCAACGCGTGCTGCACATAGGCGGACCCCAAGGGCGTCCGCACGCGGCCCGGCGCGGCGCCGCGTGCCTCATATGTAGGCATGGACGGGTGACGGTGCAAGCTATGCCGCGCTGGAATAGACAGTTTGTTCCTGATATGATCAATATTTGTTCTTAAACTTGAGTGATGCCGCCCATGGACAACGAGGCCGGACCACGACTAGAGCATGTTTACTTGAAACATGCTCGGACACATAAGAAAAGAACAATTGAACCAATTACTTGGGTCGCGATAGCGACTCTCATTAATTGAAAATTGTTCTAGATGATTTGGCGCGCCAGGATGTACCCGTGGCCGCCTGGTGCCTGGCCTGCGGCCATCACAAGGTGTTGCCCGTCGGGCCCTTGCTTGGGCGGCTGGGCGGGCGGACGGCGGTGACGGCGGTGGCGGAACGGCTAAGCTGCGGCGCCTGCGGCGGCCGGGCCATCGAAACCCGGCCCCATTATGCCGGCCTGGGCGTGGTCGCGGGGCACCGCTGGCATGGCGATTGAACGCCTTGCCGGCGGCGGGCCATGGCCATTGCCGATGGGTGCCAAATGCCTATACTGCGCGCCGAATTCACTCCCTTCCCCAAGCGTAAGGCGGGCTCATCATGGGCGACATCAACAAGGTCGTATTGGCCTACTCGGGCGGACTTGATACCTCGGTCATTCTGCAGTGGCTGCGGGAGGCCTATCAATGCGAGGTGGTGACCTTCACCGCCGACCTGGGCCAGGGCGAGGAAGTGGAACCGGCCCGCGCCAAGGCTGAAATGCTGGGCATCAAGGAAATCTATGTGGAGGATTTGCGCGAGGAGTTCACCCGCGACTTCGTCTTCCCCATGTTCCGCGCCAATGCCCTTTACGAGGGCCTGTACCTGCTCGGCACCGCCATCGCCCGGCCGTTGATCGCCAAGCGGCAGATCGAAATCGCGGCGGAAACCGGCGCCGACGCGGTCTCCCACGGAGCCACGGGCAAGGGCAACGACCAGGTGCGGTTTGAGTTGGGCTATTACGCCCTGAACCCGGATATCAAGGTGATCGCGCCATGGCGGGAGTGGGATTTGCAATCCCGCACCGCGCTGATCGAATTCGCCGAAAAACACCAGATCCCGATCCCCAAGGACAAGCGCGGCGAGGCGCCGTTTTCGGTCGATGCCAACCTCCTGCACATCTCCGCCGAGGGCAAGGCCCTGGAGGACCCCTGGCACGAGCCCGGCGAATTCGTCTATTCCCGTTCCGTCTCCCCCGAGGCCGCGCCCGATACGCCCAGCTATGTGGAAATCGAATTCAAGGGGGGCGACGCCATCGCCATCGACGGCGAGGCCATGACACCGGCCACCCTGTTGACCCGCCTCAATGAGCTCGGCGGGGCCAACGGCGTCGGCCGCCTGGACCTGGTCGAGGGGCGCTACGTGGGCATGAAAAGCCGGGGCATCTACGAAACCCCCGGCGGCACCATCCTTCTGGCCGCCCACCGCGGCATCGAAAGCATCACCCTGGACCGGGGCGCCATGCACCTGAAGGACGAGATCATGCCCCGCTATGCCGAATTGATCTACAACGGCTATTGGTTCTCGCCCGAACGCCACATGCTGCAGGCCCTGATCGACAAAAGCCAGGACTGCGTGGAAGGCATCGTGCGCCTCAAGCTGTACAAGGGCTCGGCGGCGGTGGTCGGGCGCAAGTCCCCCATGAGCCTCTACAGCCTGGAACACGTCACCTTCGAGGAAGACAGCGTCTACGACCAACGCGACGCGGCCGGCTTCATCAAACTCAACGCCCTGCGGCTGCGCCTGCTGCACCGGCAGAGGGGATAGAACGCGTCTTGGGCGACGGCGGCTCCATGAATAGGGGGACACGTAACAAGTACATTTCCCCCTATTCACCCCCTGTTCTTCCCATTGATTGGCACGGACGTAGAATTTTGGGGACATGTACTCGTTACGTGTCCCCCAATTTCGGACGCTGGGCTCGGGGTCCGAGTTGATTGCTCAGTATTTCCGTTTCCGGCGGGACCGCCCGGAACGCCGGGGTCGCCTCCAACCTGTCGCGCAAGGCCTGTAGGTTCGGGCAATCGAGCGTGGCGAACAGGCCCGGCCGCTTGGCCATGCCGAAGGACCAGAAGACGGCCACGGTCATCCCAACGTCCGCACCCCTCACCGCCGCGACCAATTCCCGCCCCGCCGCCACGCTGTCGGCAATGGGCTTTTCCATCAGAATATGGGCGCCATGGGCGGCGCAGGCCACGGCGGCGGGCAGATGCATCTGGTTCGGCGTGGCGACGACGACGCCGTCGGGCGCCACGGGCCCCAGCATCGCCTCATAATCCGCGAACCAGGCCACCCCCAATTCCGCCGCCAGATCTTCTCCCGCCGGCGCCGGATCGGCCACCGCCACCAACTCGCACCGATCCTCCGCCGCCATCAACCGCCCAAGCCGCGACCCGATCAGCCCCCCGCCAATAATCCGCATGGGCGCCATGCTCATTCCTCCGCCTGTTTTCGCCCAGTAGTATATGTGCAGGGTTGAGTTCTATGAATAGAGAAATGGTCCGCAGTTAATGTACTCGTTAAAGTCGGGACGGCCTAACGTGACCATATTGATTCAGCCAAGAAGGGATCATGTTCCCAATTTTCGCTGTCCTCGCGCAACCCTAGCGGATTGGTGTTGAGAAAAGTATGCTGTCACCCACAGTACCCGACTCTTTTCATAAGACCCAACCTATCTGCGGACTTCGAGGGATTTTGGAGGTGAGTAGGGCGGCCATGAGATGGCCAGATTCGGGTTCACTCGATT
>JAYGEB010000388.1:0-16788 GCA_046582595.1 Alphaproteobacteria bacterium
CCGACAGCTTGACCGGAACATGCTCCTCATTGCAGACAAACATGTTCTCTTTCAGGCGTAAAACAAAGGGAATACCCTGCTTGTGCAACCAGTTCATCCAGCGCTCGCCAATGAATTCCCGGTCCCCGCTCAGGGAAGCGACCGGCTGCTCCGGGAAGACCTCGCGCAAGGGTCGCCACCGGGCCGACCAGGGTCAGCCCGAAATAGTTCAAGCCGCCAACAATCAGGGCGATAATAACCGGCGGCGCTAGTTCTTTTTTGCTCATGTCATGCCCCTTTTATTTGTGCCCGATTACGCCGTCATCCGATGCCAGTGTCGCTACATGGCGGCCGAATTTCGCCATCAATTTGTTCAGCATTTTATGTTCGCCGGGACTCAGGCCGGACATGGCCGTGGCGAGCCGCGAGAAGTGATCGGGCAGCATTTTATCCAGGCGCGTGCGGCCGCTGGCTGAAAGGTGGATCCGGCTGCTGCGGCCGTCGTCCGGATTGGGTTTGCGGGCGATCCACCGCCCTTTCTCCAGAACGCCCAATAACCCGGTCATGGTTGCCCGCCGCACACCGACGGCACTGGCCAGGGCCGCCGGGGTCCACGGCCGTTCGGGAAAATGAAGAAGAAACATCAAGACCGTGAAGCGGCCCTGAGACAATCCGTAACGGGCAAAATGCGCTTCATAGCTGGTCACGCAGCGGTTGGCGAATTCGAGTATCGCCAAGCTGGTTTTCACATTTTGCGGATCGAATCCCGGAATGTTGGTGATAAGCTTGCCCAATATCTTTTTTAGCAACTGGTCGCGGGGAATTATTGGCGGCATTTAATATGGCTCCTTATTAAATTTAATAAGGAGCCTTACCATAATTGTCAAGGTAATGGTTTCGCGGCCGGAAGCAGGGGCGGCCGGCACGGGTTATTAGATGAAGATCGGAAAGGGCCTCGCGGTTATTCACGGCTCCTTGCCGTTTCGTGAAAATTGGTGGAAAATCGAGAAAAGCCAATAGGAGAGGTGCCCGCCATGCCCCATGAGTTGATATCAGGCGACAACCACATCGATCTGACCTACTGCCCGTCCGAACTGTGGTCGGACCCGGCGCCGGCGAAGTGGAAGGCGTCCGTGCCGCGCTGCGAGGAACGCGACGACGGTCTGCACTGGGTCATCGACGGCCAGGAAAAGGGCATGTGGAACGGCGTCGGGCCCGGTTTTCTGAAATACCAGAAGGGGGCCTTCGGACACATCGACGAGATGAAGGATTTTGGTTTCGAGTGGGACAACCAGCGTGGCGCCTCGCCCCGGCCCACCACGCCCGAACTCCGGGTCGCCGACCTCGACCGGGACGGCCTTGACGCCGAGATTGTGTACGGCTGCCTGATGATCAACGAGATGATCGCCGATGGCGAGATGAGTTTATGGGTCGATCAGGTCTACAACGACTGGGTCGCGGACTTCGCCAGGCGGGCGGACCCCAACCGGGTCTTCCCCCTGGCCATCGTGCCGAACCGTGATCCAAAGGCGGCGGCGGCCGAGGTGCGGCGCTGCGCCAAGCTCGGTCTGCGCGGCGGCGATCTTGCCTTCAAGGGCATGTCGTTGCCGCTCTGGCATCACGAGTGGGATGTGCTGTGGGCGGCGGCGGCGGAATGCAAATTCCCCATCTCGTTCCATTCGACCGGCTTCAAGGCCTTGCGCGCGCCCGACACGCCGGCGATGGAGAAGGAATACCTCATCGAATACCGGCTGGTGCGCTCGGCGCTATTCCAGCTCGACACCATGGAAGTGCTGGTCTCGCTGCTCGCCTCGGGCGCCTGCGACCGCCATCCGGACTTCAATTTCGTGCTTGGCGAGTCCGGCGTCACCTGGCTGCCTTATGTGTTTGACCGGATCGACACCGAATACCACGACCGCGCGCGCAGCCTTGGCTTCAAGATGAAGCCGAGCGATTATTTCCGCCGCCAGGGTTTCGTCACCTACCAGCAGGACAAATTCCTGGAGCCGATCGTGCCGCTGATCGGCGAGGACAACATCATCTGGGGCGCCGATTATCCACATCCCGACTGTCTGTGGCCGGAATCCCAGAAAATTCTGGACCAGAACCTTGCCGGCTTCCCAGCCTCCGTCCGGCGCAAGTTCACGCGCGACAACGTGGCCCGTCTGTACGGCCTGAACTGACGGCGGGCGGTTCAGGTTACATTGAAGATGCTCCAATCGTGCATGGATTACCTGCACGGCTGTCGCTAAACTCCCCGCATGTCGGAGGGAACACAACGCAGGCTAACAACGATCGTGGCCGCCGATATTGCAGGCTTTTCGCGCCTGGTTGGTATCGACGAAGAAGGCACCCTTGCGGCCCAACGCAGGCATCGAACCGAACTTATTGAACCACTGCTTGCCAAACATCATGGTCGGATCGCCAATACCGCCGGTGACAGTTTTCTTTTGGAGTTTCCCAGCACCGTCGAAGCCGTGCGCTGTTCGATGGCCGTGCAGGAGGGAATGGCCGGGCGGAATAATGCGGTCCCGCCGGACCGCCGGATTGAATACCGTATTGGCATCAATGTCGGCGACGTGGTGGCGGACGGCGATGACCTGCTGGGCGATTGCGTCAATATTGCCGCGCGGTTGGAAAATATCTGTGCGCCGGGCGGCATCATTTTGTCCGATGACGCCTATCGGCAGGTGCGCGACCGCCTGGAAGTCGATTGGGTAGACGGCGGCGAGTACGCGATGAAGAATGTCGCCCGGCCGGTGCGGATTTGGCGTTGGGGAGCAATTGCCGAGGTCTCCGACATCACGTCCGGTGAACCTTCGCCGGCGTTGCCCGACAGGCCCTCCATCGCGGTGCTGCCATTCGACAATATGTCCGGCGACACGGAACAGGAGTATTTTTCCGACGGCATGGCCGAGGACTTGATTACCGATCTCTCAAAGATATCCAACCTGTATGTGGCCGCGCGCAACCCGTCATTTTCCTACAAAGGGCAGATGCGGGACGTCAGGGAGGTCGCGGAAGAACTCGGCGTTTCGTTTATCCTCGAAGGCAGCGTCCGAAAAATGGGCCAACGGCTGCGCATCAACGCCCAGCTGATCAGCGCCGCCGACGGCGGACATCTATGGGCCGAGCGTTATGACGGCGCGATGGATGAAATATTTGAATTTCAGGATCGTATCCGAGGTGAAATTATTGCGGCGCTGAAGCTTCGGCTATCGGCCTTTGATAGTGAACGCAGCCGGCGGAGACGGACAAACAGTGTCGAGGCCTATGATCTTTTTTTAAAGGGGCGCGCCAGCTATTTCCAGTACACGCTGGAGAGTCATGTCGCGGCAATGGAATTCTTGGAGCAGGCAATCCGGATCGATCCCCAGTTTGCCGAAGCCCATGGCAATCTCTCCTACAGTATTCTCACGTCGCGGCTGTTCATGTGGTTCGAACGGGGCGACGAGTTGGAACGATCGATAGCCCTAGCTGAAACGGGAGCGTCACTCGACCCCAAGTCGGCCATCGTGTGGACGCGATTGGCCTGGGCGCATGGATGGGCCGGAAATTTTGACAAGGCGGTTGAGTTCTATGAAGAGGCCTTGGCGCTTGAACCCGACAATGCGGAGGTCCATGCCTACTACGGCGAGACTTTGAACTTCACCGAACAGGCCGAAAAGTCCGTGGAGCTTCTCCATAGGGCGCTGGAGATCGAAAAACTGTCGCCCCCGAGCTGGGATTTCATGCTCGGACACGCGCATTATGAACTCGGCCAGAACGACCAGGCGGTGCCGCGCATTCTCCGGTGTATCGACCGTGCGCCCATGTTCCCCGCCGCCCGTTTGTACCTCGCCTGCACCTACGTGGAGTTAGGGCGTCTTGATGAGGCGGCAGAACAAATCCAGACGCTGAGAGACTTCGAGCCTCGTTATACAATGGATGCGGTTCGCGAACGCTACAAGTACAGCGACCAGACGAACGGTTCGCGGTTCCTAGAAAATCTGTGCAAGGCCGGCCTGCCGGAAAATTAACGGCGTGGAAGTCCGCCTCGCGGGCAATAGCGGACGCCGCAATCTCCTGACTTGCGCCCCACACCGCATCATCTCGAAATAGGTTTGTACTTGATCCGGTGCGGCTGGTCGGCGGCATGGCCCAGGCGGCGTTTGCGGTCCGCTTCGTAGGCTTCGTAGTTGCCCTCGAACCATTCCACGTGGCTGTCGCCCTCGAAGGCCAGGATATGGGTGGCGATGCGGTCCAGGAACCAGCGGTCATGGCTGATCACCATGGCGCAGCCGGCGAAATCCAGCAGCGCCTCTTCCAGGGCGCGCAGGGTATCGACATCGAGATCGTTGGTCGGCTCATCCAGCAGGATCAGGTTGGCGCCGGATTTTAGCATCTTGGCCAGATGCACCCGGTTGCGCTCGCCGCCCGATAGCTGGCCCACGGGCTTTTGCTGATCCGCGCCCCGGAAGCCGAACCAGGTGCAATAAGCCCGGCTGTTGACGGCGCGCTTGCCCAGCGCGATCTCTTCATTGCCCGCCGATATTTCCTGCCAGACCGTGGCCGTGCCCGCCAGGCTGTCGCGGGATTGGTCCACGTAGCCCAGGACCACCGTATCGCCCAGGCGCAGGCTACCCCCATCGGGCGCCTCTTCATCGACCAGCATGCGGAACAGGGTGGTCTTGCCGGCGCCGTTGGGGCCGATGACCCCGACGATGCCACCGGGAGGCAGTTTGAAATCCAGCCCTTCGATCAACAGCCGCCCGCCAAGGGCCTTCTCCAAGCCGGCGGCCTCGATCACCAGATCGCCTAGGCGGGGGCCGGGCGGGATGACGATTTGCGCCCGTTTGGCGCGGTCGCCCATGTCCTGGGCCAGCAGTTCCTCATAGGCCCGGATGCGCGCCTTGCTTTTCGCCTGCCGGGCCCGGGGGGATTGCTGGATCCATTCCAATTCGTTGGCCAAACTGCGCTGGCGGGCTTCCTCCCGGTTGCCCTCTTGTTCCAGGCGTTTTTGTTTTTGCACCAGCCAGCCGGAATAATTGCCCTGATAGGGAATGCCCCGGCCCCGATCCAGCTCCAATATCCAGCCCGCCACGTTGTCCAGGAAATAGCGGTCATGGGTAATGGCCACGACGGTGCCGGCGTAATCGGCTAAATGGCGTTCCAGCCAGGCCACGGACTCGGCATCCAGATGATTGGTCGGCTCGTCCAGCAACAACATATCCGGCTTCTCCAGCAACAGCCGGCACAGCGCTACCCGCCGCCGCTCGCCGCCCGACAGCAGGGTGACATCGGCATCTCCGGGGGGGCAGCGCAGGGCGTCCATGGCAATCTCGATATGGCGGTCCAGATCCCAGGCGTCCAGATTTTCGATCCGTTCCTGCAACTCGCCCTGCTCCTCGATCAGGGCCTCCATTTCGTCTTCGCTCATTTCCTCGGCGAAGCGGGCGCTGACCGCCTCGAATCTGTCCAGCAGGTCCTTGATCGCCCGCACCCCGTCGGTGACGTTGCCCTGGACGTCCTTTTCGGGATCCAATTCAGGCTCCTGGGACAGCATCCCCACCCGCACCCCTTCGGCGGCCCAGGCCTCGCCCCCAAATTCGGTCTCCAGACCGGCCATGATGCGCAGCAGGGTGGATTTGCCGGCGCCATTGCCGCCGATCACGCCGATCTTGGCGCCGGGCAGAAAGGCCAGGGTGATATCCTTCAAAACCTCCCGCCCGCCAGGGAAAACCTTGCGCAAATCGCGCATGGTGAAGATGTATTGGTAGGACGCCATGTTGTTGCTTTCATTGAGATTTTCGCGTTTCGGAAAGCATGCGGCATGGTCGCAACAAGCTCTTTCTCGCGCCGGCGCTGTATATCACCGCACATGGCGGTCCGACAACCGGCGAATGGGATGGAGCTTAGTTCGGCGGCCCAATCAAAATTTCCGGCGAATCGTGCCCGTGACGCGGCGGACCACTTGATCGTCGAGGGCGCGGGAGAATTTCAAACTTATTTCGTCTCTGGACACCAGCGTCCGCGCATAGATCAAATGCTCGAGGACGCCGTCCGACGAAACCGCGATGCTGTGGACCACCAGTGTTTTGCCATTTATGGACGCCCATCGAAAGCGGCCGCCACTCATTGGATTGGCGCGCGAGACCATTTTGAAGAGGCCGGGAAGCGTGGTCCGGGAGAAATTCTCGCTCGTGGTTGACTGCTTTTTCTTGCGGGCCTTTTTTTTGACCGAACGTTTGATCGTCGACCAGATTATAGTGAAGCCGCGTGTTGTTTTTCTCAATTGAAACTGTATGTGCCGATCCGCGGTCTCGGTTTCCGATGTTGAACCCTTATTCTCGGTTACCCCGGTTCCAACCCAACGACCGACGAAATGGTCGATGGACTCTTCCTTCGCGGCACTATCGGAAACGTGCAGTAGCACGAATAGAAATCCGGCGAATGATGGAATAAGAAACTTGCTCAACGGCTTCCCCCCCGGCCTAGAGCATGTTTTTTTAAAACATGCCCAGACTCTTAAGAATTGAGCAATTGAACCAATCACTTGAGTCGCGAAAGCGACCCCGCTTAATTGAAAATTGCTCTAACCTGTCGTCGCGATCCAATATATCAGATCAACATGAACCCTACAGTTTTAGTAATTATTGCGGCAAATCTCAACCACCCTCGCCCGCGGGCGCGGCCAAGCCTGATCCATCCATCGTTTTCGTGATGAATTTTGCCCCCCCCGATAGCCGGCCGGCGCCGGCAAATTCGTTCACCCACGGTTCAGCTAGACTGGGTTAGACTGGGGGCATGGTTCGACGATGTTTTATCTTCTGTGTTCTTGCGACGGCCTTGGCGCTGCCCCTCTCGGCGCGGGCCTCGCTCCGATCGGCGCCGCCTCCGGAACTGGCCCCGTCGGTGCAAGAGAATGACAACGTACTTGTGGCTCAACGGGACCGCCGGAAGCGGAAACGGCGGGATCATGACCGGGCGCGGGATGCGGTGGGTGCGGGCGATGTCATGCCCCTGCGCGAGATCATGGCGCGTATCGGGCGGCACTATCCGGGCCGTCTGCTGGACGCCGATCTTGGCCGGGACGGGCAAGGGCGCTGGATTTACCGCCTGAAACTGCTGAGCCCGGGAGACCAGGTGCGGCGTCTGTCCGTGGATGCCCAATCGGGCCGGGTAATGGAGGGAGGGCGGCGCTGATGCGGCTGCTGGTGGTGGAGGATGACAGGGATCTGGCCCGGCAATTGCGCGGCGCCCTGGCGGACGCCGGTTACGCGGTGGATCTGGCCCATGATGGCGAGGAAGGCCATTTTCTGGGCGACACCGAACCCTATGATGCGGTGATCCTGGATTTGGGACTGCCGGAGCTGGACGGCATTACGGTGTTGCAGCGCTGGCGCCGGGCGGGCCGGGCGATGCCGGTGTTGATCCTGACCGCGCGGGACCGCTGGTCGGACAAGGTATCGGGCATTGATGCGGGCGCCGACGACTATCTCTCCAAGCCGTTTCACATGGAGGAGATGCTGGCCCGCGTCCGCGCCCTGTTGCGCCGGGCCGCGGGGTACGCCAGCAATGAACTGCAATGCGGGCCCCTGCGCCTGGATATCGCCACCGCCAAGGTCAGCCTGGACGGCCAGGCGGTGTCCCTGACGGCGCTGGAATTCCGGCTGCTGTCGTATCTGATGCACCACCAGGGCAAGGTGATTTCCCGCACCGAATTGGTCGAACACCTGTACGAGCAGGATTTTGACAAGGATTCCAATACCATCGAAGTATTTATCGGCCGGCTGCGGCGCAAAACCCAGGCTGACTTGATCGAAACCGTGCGCGGCCTGGGTTACCGCCTGATCGCGCCGGACGGCTTCGCACCCGATGATACCTAAGGGCCGCTCGCTCCGCCTGCGTCTGACCGTCATGGCGGCGCTGTGGTGCGCCATCGCCCTGGCCGCCGCCTGGGCCCTGCTTTCGGCCCTGTTCGCCGATCAGGTCCGGCGCGGCTTCGACGGCAATCTGGCGGCCCAGTTGGACGGCGTGATCGCGGCCAGCGAATGGCGGGAGGGGACAGGGCCGGGCCTGCGGCGTCCCCTGCCGGACCCGCGCTTCCAGCAGCCGCTGTCGGGGTGGTATTGGCAGATTTCGGGCGCGGATGGCCCCATTTTGCGCTCCCGCTCCCTTTGGGATGGGGATTTGCCCATTGCCAAAGGAACCGGCGCCAACGAAGGCATATCTTATCACGATATTGCCGGGCCCAACGGCGCCCGGCTGCGTCTGGCGGCCCGGCGGTTGACCCTTACCGGCGTCGAGGGGACGTTCCTTTTCCAACTGGCCGGCGACAGCGCCGCCCATAAGGCCGATATCGCCCGGTTTGACCGCTTGCTGGCCATGGCGCTGGGCATTTTGGGCCTGGGCCTGATCGGAGCCATGGTGCTGGTGGTGCAGATCGGCCTGCGGCCCCTGGCCCGGATCGGACAGGCCCTGGGCGATATCCGGGCCGGCCGGGCGGCTCGGCTGCACGGCGCCTTTCCCAGTGAAATCCAGCCCCTGGCCGACGAAATCGATACCTTGCTGGACCACCAAGCCGCCGTTATCGGCCGCGCCCGCGCCCATGCGGGCGATCTGGCCCATGCCTTGAAGACCCCCCTGGCCGTGCTGGCCAACGAGGCGGCGGCGGACAAAAGCGCCTTGGCCGCCCAGGTGCGCCATCAGGTGGTGGAGATGCGGCGCCAGGTCGACCGCCACCTCTCCCGCGCCCGCACCGCCGCCGCCGCAGGCATTCTGGGCGCCCGCTGTGACATCGCGCCGGTGCTGGAGGAACTGATCCGCGTCCTCGGGCGCCTGCACCGGGATCGGGGCATAGGGATCGATCTGGAACTGGCGAAGCCCGCGCCGGCCTTCGCCGGCGAACGGGAAGACCTGCAGGAAATGCTGGGCAACTTGTTGGAAAATGCCTGTCAGTGGGCGAACAGCCGGGTCAGAATCGGGGTCGGAGTTGGGGCCGGCGCGGCGGAAAACCGCGTGCTTTTCGCCATTGAGGACGACGGGCCCGGGCTGTCGCCGGAACAACGCCAGGAAGTCATGGCCCGTGGCGCCAGGCTGGACGAAAGCAAACCGGGATCGGGTCTGGGCCTGGCCATCGTGGCCGACATGGCCGAGCTGTACCAAGGCGAATTAAGCCTGGGCAATTCCGAACTGGGCGGGCTATCGGCGCGCCTGAAGCTGCCTCTGGCGCCTTGACAATTCAGCCTTCGGCCATTTTCAATGTAGTCTGAACCACCCGCTCCCCCTTCCCGTCCATCCACAGGGTACCATTAATGGGTGGACGGGAAGGGCGAGCGGGTGGCCCGGCGATACAACGATGATTGAAAATGCCCTAATTCAGAACTCCGGGCCAGTTCTTGTCGGCCTTCACGATAAAGGCGGTTTGATTGGCTTCCCAGGTTTTCTGTATGTCCTTGGAATAATTCAGATACAGCTTGCCGTCAACGATCTTCCAGGCTTCGGGATCGATCTTGGCGGTGCTGTTGTTGGCCACCGCATAGGCGCAGTAACCGCCATATTGCGGCGCAAATTTTTCCGGCTTGGCGGCGAATTTGCCGCGGTTTTCGGCGGAGGCGAAATACCAGGTCGCGCCATTCCATTTGGCCGTGAAATCGCCGTCGCCCTCGACCGGCTTGCCGGCCGTGAAATAGGCCACCGGATCATACCCGGCGATCGCCTTGCCACGCCAGTTGGTGTAGATCGCCTCGGCCGCCGATACCGGCGCGGCGATAAATAGCACCGCGGCCAACGCCAGGGCCGTCAGCATCATGTTTTTAGCCAGCATTTCCCGTTCCCATCTATCAATCGCTCCGCCGGGTGGGCGAAACCTTAAACCAATGACCGGTCAGATATAGGACGAAATCGGGTAAACCACGGATCAAATTTTCGCTAAGGGCTCGAAATATTGCCGGCCCATGGCGCGTTGGTTTTCATAGATCGAGCCGCCATGCACCGCCAGGGGATAGGGCATGCGCACGGGCACGTCGGCCAGACGCGGTATCAGGCCGCCCGCGCCGCGAATCACCCAGCGTTGGAATTCGTCATAGCCGTCGCGCAGGCCGGCCAGCGGCCAGGCATCGGCGGCGGTCATCTCCCAGATCAACAGACGCCGTTGGCGGTTGGAGTGGTTGGCGGTGGAGCCATGCACGCAACGGGAATGAAATATCACCATGTCTCCCGCCTTGCCCGTCATGGCCGCGGCCCGGTTGAAATCAAGCTCGCTGGCATCCAGGTCCAGGGCGCCGCAAAAGGCGCCATCGGCATGGTGGTCGAAAATCGGCCCCTTGTGGGAACCCGGCATGACGCAAAGCGGGCCGTTGCCGGCATCCATGTCGTCCAGCAGAATTCCCACCGTGAGCACATCGTCATTGGTATGGGGGTAGAAAGCCCAGTCCTGATGCCATTCCACCGGGGCGCCATAACCGGCCGCCTTGATATTGATCTTGCCGCCATACAGGCGGATGTTTTCGCCGATCAGGGCGGCGGCGGGGTCGGTCATCACGGGGTCGCGGACCAGCTCCTCGAACAGGGGGAAATGCAGGTGCGGCGTCTTGATGCGCCGGACCCGGGGTTTGTCCGCCCGGTGGCTCGCCTCAAGATCATAGATTTCATTGTGCTCCGCGACGCCCCTGGCGGCCCCCACGATGGCATCGACTTCCGAGCAAACGGCGCGCAGCCGCCCGGCGTCCAGCACCTGACCCACATGGATATAGCCATGTTTGGCAAAGAACCGCCTGTCCGCCTCGTTTAACGTCATGTCTCGAAACTCCGCCACGATTGTGCCGCCAATCTACCCCACGGCGTGGAATTGGCAAGCGCCGCTCATCTCTCCCCGTGGGAAATGGCGGCCTTGATCAGGGCCGTGGCCTCATCGCTGCTCCATTCCGCCGGCCCGACCAGGCGGCCGATTTCCCGGCCCTGGCCGTCGAGCAGGACCGAGGTCGGCAGCCCGAAGGCGCGAAATGCCCGCTGCGCCTTGGAAGAGCTGTCGTTGTAGGCGCCCAAATGCCGGATCTTGTATTGCCGGTAGAATTCCTGCACCACCGCCATGCCCTTGCGGTCCGACGAGATTGCCAGGACGGTGAATTCCGGGCCGCCCAGCCGAGCCTGAAGTTGGTCCAAATCGGGCATTTCCCGGCGGCAGGGGCCGCACCAGGTGGCCCAGAAATTTATCAACACCACCTTGCCGGCAACCATGGCAAGGTCCCGCTCCCGGCCCCCGTCGTCACGAAAATTGATCTCCGGCACTGGCAGCGGTTTCGCCGAGAGGCTAAAGTTCGCCATCGTGCCGGTCACCAGTTGCGGCAGATCGCCGGCACGGGCGGACGGGGCCGCGAATTGGGCTGTTGCCAGCAGCAAAAAAATGCTCATGGTGGCGGCAATCGGGATCGCGCATTGGTACTTTGGTTGAGCCATTGGTTGAGCCGGGGCCTCCTTGATGGGCGGGAGTAATCAGATGACCGACAAGCCGTCGGACGACAACATCAACGATGATAACGACAGCACGGACGCGAATGCCCTGTGGGGCGGACGCTTCGCGGGCGGCGCCTCCGATATCATGCGGCGGATCAACGCCTCGATCTTCTTCGACCGGCGTTTCTACCGCCAGGACATCGCCGGCAGCCGGGCCCATTGTAACATGCTGATGGCCCAGGGAATTATCAATGCCGGCGATGGTCACGCGATCTTGATAGGTCTTGATCAGGTCGAGGCGGAGATCACCGCGGGCACGTTCGAATATGACGCCGCCAAGGAAGACATTCACATGCATGTGGAGGCGCGGCTGGGGGAGCTGATTGGCGAGGCGGCGGGCCGGCTGCATACCGCCCGCAGCCGCAACGATCAGGTCGCCCTGGATTTCCGTCTTTGGCTGCGCGACGAGATCGACGCCCTGGACCCGGCCCTGAAACAGCTACAGGCGGTATTGCTGGACCGGGCCGATGAACATGCCGAGACGGTGATGCCCGGCTTTACCCATCTTCAGGCCGCCCAGCCGGTAACCTTTGGCCATCATCTGATGGCCTATGTGGAAATGCTCGGCCGCGACCGGGGGCGCTTCACCGATTGCCGGCGGCGGCTGAACGAAAGCCCCCTGGGCGCCGCCGCCCTGGCCGGAACCTCGTTTCCCATTGACCGCCAAGCGACCGCCCAGGCCTTGGGTTTCGACCGCCCGGCGGCCAATTCCATGGATGCGGTGGCGGCGCGGGATTTCGCCCTGGAATATCTGGCCGCCGCCGCCATCCTGTCGGTGCATCTGTCGCGGCTGGCGGAGGAATTGGTCAACTGGTCCTCGGCTCAGTTCAATTTCATCTCCTTGGGCGATGGTTACACCACCGGCTCCTCGATCATGCCGCAAAAACGCAATCCCGACGCCGCCGAACTGGTGCGGGCCAAGGCGGGCCGCGTGATCGGCGATCTCAGCGCCCTGCTGGTGGTCATGAAAGGCCTGCCCATGACCTATTCCAAGGATATGCAGGAGGACAAGGAGCCGGTCTTCGAGGTGGCCGATACCCTGACCCTGACCGTGCCCGCCATGGCCGGCATGATCGGGGATTTGACGGTCAACGAGGAGGTCATGGAGGCCGCCGCCGGGCGGGGCTTCGCCACCGCGACGGATCTGGCCGATTGGCTGGTGCGGGAATTGGCCTTGCCGTTCCGCCGGGCCCACCATGTCACCGGCGCCCTGGTCAAACTGGCCGAGGAAAAGGGCGTCGATCTGGACGGTTTGTCCCTGGCCGATATGCAAACCGTGGAAGCCGGCATCAGGGCGGAGGTTTTCGCCGTTCTGGGCGTGCGCAATTCCGTGGCTTCGCGCACCAGCCACGGCGGCACCGCGCCAAGCCAGGTGCGCGCCGCCATCGCCGTGGCGCGGGGCCGGTTATGAGACGGTCCCTCAGACGGCCCCTGAGACGCCGGGGCGTGCTGATGTGGCTGTTGCTGGCCGGCCTCGCCGCCTGCGGCAAAAAGGGTCCGCTGAAACGGCCCGACGGCAGTACGGGGATGCGGCTGGACCGCGAAAAGCTAAAGAAAAACGGGCGCTCTTAGGCATGGACCATTTTCAATACCGGGATGGCATCCTGCATGCCGAGGACGTGCCCATTCCCGCCATCGCCGCCGCCATCGGCACGCCCTTTTATTGCTATTCCACCGCCACCATGACCCGGCACTACAACGTTCTGTCCGCCTCCCTGGAGGGCACGGGAGCCAAGATCTGCTACGCCCTCAAGGCCAATTCGAACCAGGCGGTGATCCGCGTCATGGTGGACCTTGGCGCGGGCGCCGACGTCATATCGGGTGGCGAATTGCAGCGGGCCTTGGCGGCCGGCGCCTCTCCGGACGATATTGTCTTTGCCGGACCCGGCAAAACCCGTGACGAACTGACCCAGGCCCTGGCCGCCGGCATCTACCAGTTCAACGTAGAGAGCGAGCCGGAATTGCGCGCGTTGAGCGCGGTGGCGCTGGAAATGGGGAGAATTGCCCCGGTTTCGATCCGCGTCAACCCGGATGTGGACGCCGGCACCCACGAAAAAATCACCACGGGGCGCAAGCAGAACAAATTCGGCATTCCCATCGACCGCGCCATGGAGATGTTCGATCTGGGCGCCTCGCTGGCCGGGGTGGCCATGTTGGGGGTGGCTGTCCATATCGGCTCGCAAATCACCGATCTGGCGCCGTTCGAGGAAGCCTTCGACCGGGTCTTGCGGTTGATCGACGAACTTCGGGCGGCGGGGCACGATATCCGCCGTTGCAATCTGGGCGGCGGCTTGGGCATTCCTTACGGTGGCGAAACGCCTCCCGCCCCGGCCGAATACGGCCGCATGGTCAAGCGTTTGACCGCGAACCGCCAACTGGAGCTGGTGCTGGAACCGGGCCGCGTGCTAGTGGGCAACGCGGGCATTCTGGTGGCCGGCGTGATACACGAAAAACACGAAGGCCGGCGCTTCATCATTGTCGATGCCGCCATGAACGATCTGATCCGCCCCGCCATGTATGACAGTTGGCACGACATCGTGCCCGTGGCCGAAGCCGCCCCCGATGCGCCGTTCTCCGAAGCCGACATCGTCGGGCCGATTTGCGAAGCGGCGATACCCTGGCCAAGGGCCGGACCATGCCGCCGCTCGCGCCCAATGATTTGCTCGCCGTGCGCGGCGCCGGGGCGTATGGTGCCGTCATGGCATCGACCTACAACAGCCGGCCCCTGGTGGCGGAAGTCATGGTCAAGGGCGATCAATATGCGGTGATCCGGCCGCGGCAAAGCATTGCAGACCTGATCGCCCGCGACCAACCCACTGCCTGGCGGACCGGTCCGGAATAGCGGCGTGCGGCTTCCCGACCGCATGCGGGCCTTTCACGCGGCAACGCGGGGGGTGCTGCTTTGGGAAATGGCGTGGCGGGCGCTGCTGCCGCTGATTTGCGTCCTGGGCCTGTTCCTGGCGCTGGCCTTGCTGGCGCTGCCGGCGCTGCTGCCGCCCTGGGTCCATGCCGCCTATTTGGCTCTGTTCGCGTTGCTATTGCTGGGCGCCCTCTGGTTTGCCGTCGGCCATTGGCGGCTGCCCGATCATCATCGCGTTCTCCGCCGGCTGGAAACCGACAGCGCCTTGAGCCACCGCCCCCTTGGCGCCCTCGAAGATCGCTTGACCAACGCCCACGACGCCCTGGCCGCCGCCCTATGGCGGACGCACCAACGCCGGGCCCAGGCGCATTTGCGCCGGCTGCGGCTCGGCCCACCCCGGCCGGGCCTGCCCAAGGCGGACCCCTGGGCCGCCCGCGCCCTGGTTTTCCTGCTGCTGGCGGCGGGCTTGTTGGTCGGCGGGTTGGAGGCCGAGGAACGGCTGGGCCGGGCCCTGGTCCCTGATTTCAGCGCCAAGGCGGGCGCGGCGGCGGAACTGGAAGCCTGGCTCAACCCGCCGGACTATACCGGCCTGCCGCCCCTCAAGCTGGACCCCAAGAAGGGCGAAACCTTGCGGGTCGCCCAGGGCAGCACCATCATGGCCCGGGTGTTCGGCGGCGGGGCGGTGCCGCGGATGTTGATCGACGGCGTGGCGGCGCCGTTCAAGCGGATCGATGGGCGAAACTATGAATTGACCCGGACGATCGAGGCGGGACGGCGCCTTGGCGTTGTCTCCGGCGAACGGATGTTGGCGGAATGGCCGCTCGAAATCGTTTCCGATCAACCGCCGGTGATCGATAGCGATCAAGATCCCAGGGTGACGGCGCGCCAGGCCCTGCGTCTGTCTTACAAAGCCACGGACGATTATGGCCTGGCCAAGGTCTGGGCCGAAATCCGTCTGCCGAAGATCAAGAAAAGGTCGGCCGCGGCCGGGACGGGCGGTCCAGAGACGGCCCCGAAAGAGGACGTGCTGAGCCTGGATTTGCCGGTCTCGCCGCCCGGCGCCAAGGACGCCAGGGAGGCCGGCTATTTTGACCTGACACCGCATCCCTGGGCCGGGCGTCTGGTCATGCTGCATTATCTGGCCCGCGATGACAGAGGCCAGGTCGGCAAGGCCGAGGTGATTATATTGCGTCTGCCCAAGCGGCAATTCCATCATCCCGTGGCGCGGGCGATTATCGAACAGCGGGCTGATTTAAGCCTCCATCCCGGCCGGCGGTTCATGGTCGCCCTTGCCTTGTTCGCCATTACCTCGGGTCCGGAGACGTTCGATCATGACCAGGCCACCTATCTGATGTTGTGGACCACGGCCCGGCGTCTGCAAATCAACCGGAAGGAACCGGCGGCGGCGGTTCTGGACATTCTGTGGCGCATCGCCTTGCGGATCGAGGACGGCGGCATGTCCCTGGCCGAGCGGGAATTGCGCGATGCCCAAAAGGCCCTGATGGCGGCCTTGGCGGAGGGCGCCGATCAGGACGAAATCGACCGCCTGATGGACCGCCTGCAACAGGCCATGGATAAATATCTGCAGGCCTTGATGGAACAAGCGCAGCAAAATACCCAGGCCCAAAACAGCCGGCCCCTGGACCCCAACGCGCGGACGATGGATGCCGAGGAGCTGCAAAAGATGCTCGACCGGATCCGGGAATTGAGCCGCCTGGGCAGCAAGGACGCGGCCCGCGAGATGCTGCGCAAATTACAGGAAATGCTGGAAAATCTGGAAAGCAAGCGCATGACCGCGGAAAAGCGGGGCGGCAGTCCCAGCGAAAAGGCCATGCGGAAATTGGGCGATCTGTTGCAAAAACAGCAAGAGCTGATGGACAAGACCTATCAACAGACACCCCGCCGCCGCCGCATGCCGTGGGAAAAGCGTAAAGGTGGAGACGGCGAGCAGGGCGAGGGCGAGCGCGCGGGCGAACGCCGCGGCCGCATGGACGGCGGCAGGCGCCGCGCCATGGGCGAACTGGCGGGCCGTCAAGGCGCCTTGCGCGGCCAATTGGGCGAGGTCATGCGGCGATTGAGCGAGGGCATGGGCCGAATTCCGGGGGCCATGGGCGGCGTCGATCAATCCATGCGCGAGTCGCAACAGGCGCTGCGCTCGGGCCGCGGCGGCCCGGCCCTGTCCTCGCAGCGCCAGGCCATCGACGGCCTGGCTAGCAGTTTCCGCGAATTGGCCGAAGAGATGATGCGCCAGGCGCAAGACGACGGCCAGGGGGATTTCGGCCTGGCCCAGGAGGACCCGGCGGGCCGGCCTTTCCAGGGCGGCGGCATGGATACCAGCCGGGTCATGGTGCCGACCGATTCCGATATGCAGCGGGCCCGCCACATCCTCGACGAACTCCGCCGCCGCGCCGGCGAACGCGCCCGCCCCCGCCAGGAACGGAATTACATCGACC
>JAYGEB010000412.1:0-8389 GCA_046582595.1 Alphaproteobacteria bacterium
AATTTTCAACTAATGTTGAATCGCCGAGCCACCCGCTCCCCCTCTCGGCCACCCCCAAAACATTCTTGCGGAATCATGATTGATGGGTGGCCGGGAGGGGGAGCGGGTGGTCCAGACTACATTGAAAATGCTCAACCGAGCGCGCGGTCCCTGGCGCCGGCCAGCAGGGTATAGCGGGCGCGGATGCGGGCCGCCAGTTCCCTGGGCCAGTGGTCCGCCTCGACGAGATCGAGAAACTGATCCAACATGAGGGGGAATTGCGCTTCATGGCCGACTTCCATCCCCGCCGGCAGGGTCAGGCGATAGCCCCCTTCGGCGGCCGCGGCGTCCAGGCCGGGAAAGTCCGCGCGCCATTGTTTCAGCGCCACTTCAATGTTCCCGTCCGCATGGAGGGCGAGGTGCATGCGTGGTTGAAAGCCGGTTTCGGGCCCGGTCCGGACGGTCAGTTCCGCCCTCTCGCCGCGCGCCGTGAAGCCATGAATATCACCACCGCCCGCCGCTTCCCGCAAACCCCATTCGCAATGTTGGCGCACCCAAACACCGCATAGCCGATAATCGATCCGGCCATTGCAGGCCAGGTTCAAGCTGCCGTCCGCGACCGCGCCGTCAAGGTATCCGGGAAACGCGGGCTCGCCGGTACTTTCCTGGAACAGTCCCAGCGGCACCGGCAGATGCCAACGCCGGGCGGCCAAAATCTCCACATCCCGGTCTACCTGGAAGTGATGCTTCGGCGCAACGATCCATTGCGCCTGATCGACGTAGTGGGATTGGATATCCACCAGGCCGTCGCCCTGCATGTTTGAATCGTAGAACCAAGGCGGCCGTTGCAGGGGCCGGCCGTCGACCAGCTTCAAGAGGTGATGGCGGGAGGTGAATTCAAGCGCCGGCAGCTCTTCGCCGCCGTCCAGCGCGCCAAATACCGAAGGCGTGGCGATCACCTTATTGCGCAGCCGGGCCAGGGCGCCGTGCC
Source organism: Alphaproteobacteria bacterium (assembly GCA_046582595.1). GTDB lineage: Bacteria > Pseudomonadota > Alphaproteobacteria. Next base: position 971 of record JAYGEB010000412.1, read on the forward strand.
GATCGGTCATGATGTCCATGGCCAATGGCGGGCCGGCGGTAATGGCCTCGAGATGCGGCAGGTCCGCGCCGTCGGTCAGCCAGGGCTTATCCGCGAGGATATGGAACCCCTCATCGTGCAGGCGATGCATCAACGGTAGGCGGAGGCCGTTGCGCCCCGCCAGGATGACAATGTCCCCCGGCCGCTCCGCGATCATGGCCTCCAGCGAATCCGGACCAATATGGCAGTCCAGCCGCCAATCGGTTGGCGCCTCCGCGCGCTGGTTGAAACGCTCGATCAAAGCGATGAATTTTTCCACCTCCGGCCCAGGCGGGGCATAGACATGAACCGTTGGGGCAACCCGATGACTTGCCTGGGACAACAACAAGGCCGCGTGAAAGTGGCCGGGATCATGGATTGAAAGCGTGTGCCGCATGAAATGTCCGGCCGGTCCCGGCAACAACTTAACTTAGCGCCGCGCAGGCCTGTTGGATCAAATCGCCGCCCCTGATCAGGTCCGCCTCGGGTGCGACGAAGCTGGCGCGGAAATACGGCGATAGGCCATAAGCCTCGCCCTGCACCACGGCGACGCCAACCGCATCGAGCAGATACATGGTGAAATCGGTATCGGTTTCAATGCTCCCGCCGTCGGGCGCCCGTTTGCCAATGGCGCCGGCGCAGGAGCAGAAAATATACATCGCCCCATCGGGCAGATCGCAACTCAATCCATCCGCGGCGTTTAGTTTCTCAAACAATATATCCCGCCGGTGCTGCAAATTCGCGGACCGTTCCGCCAGTAATTCCTGCGGCCCGTTCAGGGCCGCCACCGCCGCCGCCTGGCCCACGGCGCTGACCCCGGCGGTGCTTTGTGATTGCATGTTCGACATCTTGGCGATGATGTCCTTGGGCCCGCCCGCGTAGCCGCAGCGGAAGCCGGTCATGGAATAGGCTTTGGATACGCTGTTGGCGGTCACCGTGCGGTCAAACAATTGCGGTTCCACTTGCGCCAGGGTGGCGAATTCACGGCCATCGAATAATAAATGTTCATAGACATCGTCGGTCAGAATATGAACATGCGGGTGGCGCAGGAGAACATCCGCCAGGGCCCGCAATTCATCGCGGGCATAGGCCGCGCCCGTGGGGTTCGAGGGCGAGCAGAACATCAGCCACTTGGTTTGCGCCGTGATCGCGGCGTCAAGTTCCTCTGGCCGCATTTTGAACTTTTCGTTTTTCCCCGCCAGCACGAACACCGGCGTACCGCCCGCCAGCTTCACCATGTCGGGATAAGAGGCCCAGTAGGGTCCGGGAATAATAACCTCGTCGCCCGCCGACACCGTCGCCATCAGGGCGTTGAAAAGCACCTGCTTCGAGCCCGAGCCGACGGCGATCTGGTCCAGATCGTAATCCAGGTCATTGTCCCGTTTGAACTTGGCCCGCACCGCCTGGCGCATGGCCAGGGTACCGTTGACCGGGGTGTATTGGATTTCGTTGCGGTCCATCAGTTCGATCACCGCCCGTTTGGCGTTGTCGGGCGCGGGGAAATCCGGCTCGCCGGCGGTCAGTTTGATGATGTCCCGGCCCTCGGCCTGCAAATCCCGCACCCGGGCCGAGGCGATCTGACTGGGCGAGGGTTTGAAACGGCTCATACGCGGCGCGAAATCCACAATACTCTCCCTATCGGTAAATACCGCGCCGTCAGTAACCGAGCGCGCAGCCGTCCTTGCGTGGGTCGGAGGCGCCGGCGAGGGTGCCGTTTTGCCAATCTATGGCAATCAACTGGCCGCCGCCCCAGGGCATTTCCGGCCGCCCCACTGCATGCCCAAGGGCCGCCAGGCCGGCCATGATCCCGTCGTCCAAGCCGCGCTCCACATCCAGGCGGCCGGCGACGTGGAATACCCGCGGGCTGTCGATGGCCTCTTGCGGGTCCATGCCGAAATCGATCAGATTGGTCAGCACGTGGGTATGGCCGACCGGCTGATAGCCGCCGCCCATGATGCCGTAGCAATAGGCGACCTTGCCGTCCTTCAGGCACATGCCGGTAATAATGGTATGCAGGGGCCGCTTGCGCGGAGCCACGTTGTTGGGGTGGCCGGGCTCCACCACAAAACCGGCGCCGCGGTTCTGCAGCAGCACGCCGGAGCGGGGCGAGGCCAGGCCGGTGCCAAACGGCATGAACAGGGAATTGATGAAGGAACAGGCGTTGCGGTCCTTGTCCACCACGCTCAGATAAACCGTATCGCGATAAACCGGGCCGGTCGCCTCCGGCGCGTCAATGGCCCGGTCGGGGCTGATCTGGGCCCGCATCCGGGCCGCGAATTCCGCCGACAGCATATGCTCCACCGGCACGTCCGCTTGCCGCTGGTCGGCCACGTATCGATCACGGGCGGCATAGGCCAGGCGCGAGGCCTCGGTCTCCAGATGCAGGCGGGCGACGCCATGGGGGTCCAGGCTGGCCAGGTCATAGTCTTGCAGGATGTTGAACATTATCAGGGCGGTGATGCCTTGGCCGTTGGGCGGAATTTGCAACATGGCATGGCCGCGGTATTCGGTGGCGATCGGCGTGACATATTCGCCGCGCATCTCGGCCAGATCGTCCAGCGCATGACAGCCGCCCAGAGAGGAGAGATAGTCCACGATATCCTCGGCCACCCAGCCTTCATAAAAGCCTTCCCGGCCTTTTTGGGCGATGGTCCGCAGGGTTTTCGCCAGTTCCGGCAGACGCCAGACCTCGCCGGCCTTGGGCGCGCGGCCATCCTTTAGATACTTCGCCGCCGCCGAAGGATCCGCCGCCAGCTTGTCGACATTGCGTTGCCAATCCACGGCGATGCGCGGGGTGACCGCGAAACCGTCTTCGGCATGGTCGATGGCCGGCCGCAGGGCCTGATCCAGATCGATGGTGCCATGATCGCGCAACAGCATATCCCAGGCGTCCACGGCGCCGGGGACGGAGACCGCATGCGGCGAGGTAATGGGGATACTGTCCATGCCCTGGTCCAGCAGATGCTCCGCCGTCAGCGCCTTGGGCGCCCAGCCGGAGCCGTTCAGGCCAATAACCTCCGGTCCGCCGCCGGGCGCCAGCAGGGCAAAGCAGTCGCCGCCGATGCCGGTCGACATCGGCTCCACCACGCATTGCACGGCGCAGGCGGTCACGGCGGCGTCCACCGCATTGCCCCCCCGGCGCAGCACATCTATCGCCGTCAGGGTGGCAAGGGGGTGAGAGGTCGCCGCCATGCCATTGCGGGCGTGGACTGTGGAACGGCCGGGCAGTTGTAAATCACGCATGACTGAACCTCGTCGTAATACTCTTATAAATTATTTGCCCGAATTACCGCGATCGCCCACCGCGCCGGGCCGGGCTTCATGCCAATCAAGGGCGAATGGGTCCGGGCAAGGCAGGCTTCAGCCGAGTTTTTCCTTCATCAGGGCCTTCATATCCACTTCCGGTCGCGCGCCCATGTGGGATATGATCTCGGCCGCCGCGATGCCCGCCATGCGGCCGCATTCGGGCAGGCCGCGCCCCGCCGTCAGGCCCGCCAAAAAGCCCGACGCGTATAGATCGCCGGCGCCCGTGGTATCGACCACCCGATCCACCGCTTCGGCGTCGATGACATGCACCTCGTCCCCGGCGACGATAACCGCGCCCTTTTCCGAACGGGTCAGGGCGGCAATCTCACAATGGCCGCGCACCGCTTGCATGGCCGCATCAAAGCTGGCGACCTGATACAGCGAAGTGATCTCTTGTTCGTTGGCGAACAGAATATCCACGTGATGTTCAACCAGGTCCAGAAACTCATCGCGGTGGCGGACGACGCAGAAACTGTCCGACAGGCTCAAGGCGACCTTGCGGCCCGCCGCCCTGGCCGCGCCCATGGCCTTGATGAAGGCTTCCTTGGCGCTGTCGGGATCCCATAGGTAACCTTCCAGATAGGTCACGGCGGCGGCGGCGACCAAATCTTCATCCACGTCCTCCGGCCCCAGTTCGATACAGGCGCCCAAATAGGTATGCATGGTGCGATTGGCATCCGGCGTGACGGAGATCAGGCACCGCGCCGTCGGCGCGCCACCCGTGGCGGGCGCCGAATGAAAATCAACGCCGACGGCGCGGATATCGTGGGCGAAGATTTGCCCCAATTGATCGTCCCGCACCTTGCCGATGAAGCAGGCCCGTCCGCCCAGGGCGGCAACGCCCGCCACGGTGTTCGCGGCTGATCCACCAGATCTTGCCGATCCCGATGCCATGCCCGCATAAAGCTCTTCGGCGCGCGCCTCATCGATCAATGTCATGGATCCCTTGACCATGCCATGCGCCTCGAGAAAAGCCTCCTCGGCCGGAGCCAGCACATCGACGATCGCGTTGCCAATGCCTAGTACGTCGTAGCTGATTTCCGCCATTGCAGCGTCTCACTATTGCGATGATAGTCCGGCGCAGTATAGAAGGCACTTCGCGGGGCGCAAGCCAAGCCTGTGCCGGGACGTAAGGAAGAGGAAAGCCCATGACCGAGTTATGGCGCCAGACGGCGCGTAGAATGGTGGAACTGCTGAAAAGCGGTGAAATCAGCCCCAGCGAGGCCGTGGACAGCGCCGCGCGGCGGATCGAGGCAACCAACGGCACGGTCAATGCCATGGTCACGCTGTGTTTGGATCGCGCCAAGGACAACGCCGTCCGGATCGAGGCCGCGGGGCATCCCAGCCAACCCGGTCCGGGCTACCTTTATGGCCTGCCCATCTCCGTCAAGGATCTCCACCACGTGGCCGGCGTGCGCTGCACCGAAGGGTCGCCCATTTATGCCGAGCGCATTTCCAGCGAGTCGGATTTGCTGGTGCGGACCCTGGAAGGCAATGGCGCCGTTGTCATCGGCAAGTCGAACACGCCGGAATTCGGCGCCGGCGCCAATACCTTCAACGAAGTTTTCGGCGCCACCCGCAACCCGTGGGATACCCGCATGACCTGCGGCGGTTCTTCGGGCGGCGCGGCGGTTAATCTGGCCACGGGACAGTCCTGGCTGGCCACGGGCAGCGACATGGGTGGCTCCCTGCGGATTCCCGGCGCCTTTTGTTCCGTCGTGGGTTTCCGCCCCAGCCCCGGACGTTGCCCGCGCGGCACCAAGGGCTTTCTCGGCCGTTTCGACGATCTGTCGGTGGTCGGTCCCATGGCCCGCAACGTGGCCGACGTGGCCCTGATGCTGGACGCCATGGTGGGGCAATATCCCGGCGATCCGCTCTCCCTGCCGGTACCCAACGAAGCCTTCCTGCAAGCCGCGATCGAAGCCCGCCCGCCCCGGCGGATCGGTTGGAGCGCCACCCTCGGCATCGCCCCCGTGGAGCCAGAGGTGGCCACGATTTGCGCCGCGGCGGCCGCCTCGTTCGGCGATCTTGGCACCGACGTGGATGAAGCCTGTCCGGATTTCACCGGCGCGCACGAATCCTTCCTGGCCCTGCGCGGGGCCGGTTTCGTCGCCTCGCACCACCGGCACATGGCCGAACACCGCGGCCAATTGAAGCCGGAAATAATCTGGAACTACGAATACGGCATGGCCCTGTCGGGCGAGGACATCGCCCTGGCGCGGATGAACCGGGCGCGGGTTCACGTCAATATGTGCGAGTTTTTCGAAACCTACGATTTGCTGGTGACGCCGACCGTGATGACCCCGCCCTTCCCGGTGGAGACCCGTTACCTGGAAGAGGTCGCCGGCGTTAAGTTTACCAACTACGTGGATTGGCTGATGCACACTTTTGTCATCACGCCCACGGGCTGTCCGGCCGTGTCCCTGCCCTGCGGCTTCACCAAGGCGGGTCTGCCCGTCGGCCTGCAATTGGTGGCGCCGCCCCGGGGCGAGGCGGCGCTGCTTTCGGCGGCGGCGGCGTTCGAAGCGAACTGGGATCTGCAATGGCAAACACCGATCGATCCGCGCGTGAAATGAAGCCGTGGTCCCACCCTGTCCGAGAAAGGGACAAACGCCGCCCTTCTAATTTTGGCGGAAGTGCTTACATTTCTGGGTATTGCTTATCCATGGGTGCTTTCGCATGATAATCCGCGCCGCCACTCTCACCGTGGGCCAAATCGCCGACCCCGTGTTCCGGGGCGTGGTGATCAAAAGCGTCCTGTTCACGCTCTGCCTGTTCGCCACTTTGACGGCGGCCTTTTATTGGGCGGTCCCGGAGGTGACATATTTCGAATCGGATTGGCTGCAGTGGCTCAACAGCGTCATGGCGGCGGGCAGTGCCTTGGCCTTTTTCGCGGTTTTGGTGCTGACATTCTCGGCGACGGCGACGCTCATTGGCGGCATCTTTCTCGATGACATTGCCGAGGCGGTCGAAAATCGTCATTACACGGGCGATCAGCCGGGCCGGTCCGCGGATTTTTCCAAAACCTTCGCGGTATCCATGCGCTTTATTGCCATGACCGTGGTTTTGAATATTCTCGTATTGCCGATATATTTGGTGGCGTTATTCATCCCGCCAATTTTTGCCTGTATTTTCTATGGCTTAAACGGCTATCTTCTGTCACGAGAATATTTTGAGCTGGTAAGCCTAAGGCACCAGGATGAAAAGCTGGCCCGCCGGTTGCGAAAGGCGAACGGTTTCAAGGTTTTCATGGCCGGCGTCGTCATCGCATTCTTGATCACGGTGCCGATTGTCAATCTGTTCGTGCCTATATTGGCGACAGCGTTTATGTTACATATATTCAAGGCTTTGCAAGCTTCCGCTTCGGTAGAAATCGTGCCCTGACGCCAATCGCGTCAGGCACTGCCTCGGGAATACAACCGCTAGAGCAATTTTAATAATTGGAGTCACTATCGCGACACAAGTGATTGGTTCGATTGCTCTTTTTTTAAAAGTCCGGGCATGTTTTAATTAAACTGCTCTTGGAACAGGAAACAAACCATGGCTAACGAAGAGGGAACCCCCGGTACATCGTCGGCGTTTCGACCGGAAATCACCCGCCGCCTGCCCGATCTTCCGGGCGGGCCGCTACGCGGCGCGCAACCCGCCGGCTCGAAAAACGGCAACAAATTGATCGTGGGCCGGGATATTGTTTTGAACGGGCAGATCACCGCCTGCGATCAGTTGTTGGTTGAAGGCCGGGTCGAGGCCGCGCTGGAAAACTCTCAATCCATCGAAATCTCCGAGACCGGTGTTTTCAAGGGTTCGGCGGTGATCGAGGAAGCCACGATCAGCGGCCATTTCGAGGGCAACCTGACCGTGCGCGGTGAATTGACCGTCAAGGCGACGGGCCGCATCGAGGGCGAAATCCGCTACGGCAAGCTGTCCGTCGAATCGGGCGGCCAAATCGTCGGCACGGTGGAAGTGCTGCCGGCCGGAGCCGCCGTCTGCCCGGTGCGTCCGGCGAGCACGGGCGAGGACAATTGAGCCACCCGCGCCTGATTATCCGAACCAAATTCGCGCCCGGTTGCTGTTTGTTGGCCGCTCTGTGGCTGG
>JAYGEB010000447.1:0-4495 GCA_046582595.1 Alphaproteobacteria bacterium
CGACGCTCTTCCGATCTCCGATCTTACGGTCAAACCTTAACTAAATCATCCCAATCCGGACGGTTGCGCCATGGTTCGGCGGGAGGTCTCGCCGGCCGGTGTTTTGCCCGGCGCCGCGTCTCGTTTGCCGCCGCGCGATCACCTTCCCGTGTTGCGACCTTCCAATCCGGCAAACAGTGCGCGACACTCTCGCCTGGCCGCCACATACGCATAAATTTGAAATCCATCGTGAACCCAACAAATGGCAGATACGGACTTTTCCTCCGCTGGATTTTGCCAGTGGCCGGCGCCGTGGCGGCGGTCGCCGCGCTGTTCTGGCTCTATCAAGACCTCGACCTTCAAGTATTTCTGTCGGCGATCGTGAACGCCGAATTGGGCTGGATCGCCCTGCTGGGCGGCACCATCCTTTTTGAACAGCTCACCCGTGGTTGGAAATGGCGGCAGATATTGTTTGATCTGAAACCAATTTCCAGCACAAGGCTTTTTGGCGCCATCCTCGCGGGTTACGGCGTCGCGGTCCTTATCCCCTTGGGTGTCAGCCCACTGGTGCGTTCATGGCTGATCGCGCGGCTGGAAAATTTGCGTTGGGCCGCCGTCTTGATGACGACGGCGATCGAGCGGTTTCTCGACGGCATCGTATTCGCCTTGTTCGCCGCCGTCGCCGCGATGCTTGGCCATATACCGGATATCGAAGGCGACGTGAGGGCCGGACTGGCGGCCGCGGGCGGCCTAAACTTTCTGTTGTTTTCCGCGTTGCTTTATCTGCTTTTCATGAGCCGCTCGCCGCTGGCCCGCAATGACGCAAGAATTAGCCGGGCGATCGATTGGCTGGCGGCGAAGGGCGGCCCGCGTCTGCAAGGTCTAAGGGAAGCGATCAACCAAGGCATTATTTGGCCCCGCGACCGCCGCCGCCAGGCCGGCGCGGTGCTGGCAAGCGTTCTGATGAAACTCATCGCGGCCACCCATTTCTTGTGGGCGGGCCTGGCCGTCGGCATCGTTTTGACGCCGTTTGACTATTTATTCCTCATGGTGTTTGCCGGCTTCGCCTTGGTGCTCGCCCGATTTATCCGGGTGCCCGGTGGATTTATCATTGGCTCCGGCTTCGCGCTCAAAGTGCTGGGCGTTCCCGACGAACAGGCCCTGGCGATGATCTTGTTCAATCACATTCTTTCCATCGTTCTGGTGGTGGGGCTGGGGCTATTATTTCTGTGGCGCAGCGGCATCGATATTCGCGAGGCGCGGAGGGAATAGGCGATGACGCAACATGGCGAGCCGTCAAAGGCCGGCCGGAATGGCGGAGGGGACGCCGGCGGAGCCGTCTTCTGGAAAATTACCGGCGCCGGCGCCTCATTTCAGGCAGGGTCGGCGGCGGTCGATTCCGCCACCATCGTGGCCAGCCTGGTCATTCATCTGACCGGCAGCGTCTATGCGGTCGGCGCCGCAAGCGCCGTGCTGCGCCTTGGCTGGCTGCTGCCGCAACTTGTCGTCGGCTTTCTCGCGCAACGTGCCGATCGCCGCATGCCCTTCTATATGGCCGGCGCCTTTGGCCGGGCGGGCTGCCTCGCACTGATCGCGCTGATGTTGACATTCGCCGGTGAACCCGCCGGCGGCTGGGTGGCGGCGGGATTTCTTGGCCTCTGGACATTATATGCCTTTATCAGCGGTATCGTCGCGGTGCCCTACAATGACATCGTCGGCCGCTCGATACCCTCCGGCGCGCGCAGCCGGATGCTGGCCTGGCGCTTTTTCGGCGGCGGCGTCCTAGCCCTCGGTATCGCGGCTATCGTCCACCACCTGCTTGCAACCCAACCGTCCTTGACGGCCTATGGGCTGATATTCGCGCTGGCCTCGGCGCTGATGTTTCTCTCGTCGTGCAGTTTCGTTTCGGCCGGAGAGCCGCCGACCCAATCGGGGCCGCGACGCGAAGCCACCTCGCCAGGATTTGTCCGGTTTCTAAAAGACGGGGCGCGGGTTCTGCGGTCCGACCACCGGTTTCGACTGTTCCTTTATTCACAATGGCTGGGCGGCGCGACCCTCATGGCGCTGCCATTCTATATCGTCGCGGCAACGGGCGTCGGTCTCGGCCTGGGAGATGTGGGTGTTTTGCTGGGAGCGCAGACCGCCGGCGCCTTGGCATCCAACGCTATTTGGGGCCGCCTCGGCGACCGGCATGGAAAACTCGCCCTATTACAAGTGGTGGGCGGTCTTCGTCTCGTGCCTCCGTTTGGCGCGATCGCGATACTCTGGTTCATGACCGATTTCACGGCATCGGCAACCGTCATCGCTTTCGGCGTGCTGTTTGTCTTCATCGGCGGGCTGACCAATGGCATGACCATTGGCTATCTCGGTTATCTGATGGAAATTTCGCCGAACGACCGGCGCCCCGCCTATTCCGCCTATTTTAACGCCCTTGCCTCTCCAGCGGCGCTTTTACCCTTGGCCGGCGCGGTCATCGCGGATTTGATTTCCTTGCCGGCGGTTTTCGCCGTCGCACTCTTGGCCGCCATCCTGCAACTCATGCTTTATCGTCGCCTGGCGCGATGGGAGGAGGATTGATGTGGCGCGGCCTACGCCACAAGGCGAGGCGTTTTCTGCTGCCCGCCGTCCTTCAAGTCTGGCCGCTGACCCGGCTTTGGTATCGGGCTTGGGGCCTGACCCTCAAGGGTCGTCCCGAGGATCGAGTTTGGTATTTCGCCTATGGCGCCAACATGCACGACACGGCGTTTCGCGAACGGCGCGGCATGCGGCCCAGGGAATGGCGGGCGGGCAGGCTTACGGGCTTTCGGCTGAGATTTAATCTCGAGGGCCGTCCACGGGGCCGCGCCGCGCCCGCGAATATCAGTTTTGACGACGAAACGGAGGTCTGGGGCGTCCTCTACGGGATCAGTCTGCGGGAGCTGATCCGCTTGAACGCGACCGAGGGAATCCCCGGTCCGCGTTATCGCCCGATCCATGTCACCGCCACGGACACCGATGGATCGTCTTTTGAAGCCGTCACTTATATCGCGGACGGCAACGAACGGGACGGCAAGCCCTCGCTCCGCTATATCACGCTGCTGCGGGACGGGGCGCGGGCCCATGGCCTGCCCGAACATTGGATTTCTTTCCTGGACTCCGTCGAACCCGCAAATTGATGCTCAAGGAAGGATGGATTCAGGCGCCGAGTTCGCCACCACTATGCTCCAAGGCCCCCATGATTGGACATTTCCGTACCGCACCTTTGCCGGGGCAAGCGGAAATCAATTCATCGAGCGCGGCAAGAATGCCGCGCAGGTGGGTGATTTTCTTTTTGACTTCGTTTCTCTTGGCCAGGGCTTGCGCGCGGACTTCCGAAGCATCGGCGGTGGGTTCGGAGCGAAGCGCGAGCAACTCTTCAATTTCGCGCAACGAGAAGCCAATCGCTTGCGCCTGCCGAATGAACACGATGCGCCGCACGGTCTCCTCCGGATAGACACGGAACCCGGCATCTTGCGGCTTCCGTGGTTGTTCGATCAAACCCTTGCGTTCATAATACCTGATCGTTTCGACGCCAACGCCCGCCTTTCGGGCGGCTTTTCCGATCGTCGTCGCTTGCATTTTTTGCGCCTTTCCAAACCATAATCGACCCATGACGCCCGCCGGGCTGGGTCAACCCTATCTGGTGCCGCCGGGCCATTTCAGGAACGGCATGTTCACGACGATACCGGTTTCCTTGATGCTCAACGCGCCCTTGCCGACGGCATCTTGCAGTTCGGCGACCGACTTCAAGAGGCGTGCCGACATCTGGTTTTCCCACGTCACCAAGGTTACCGCCCGTAGCGGCCGGTAACCCGGATTACCAGGATGATGCTCGAAGATGTCCGCCTGTCCGCCAAGCGGACCCATGGGGCCGTCACCCGTCTTGCCGTTGGTAAAGACAAACACGCGCGCCAGCATCTCCTTCGGCGCCTTGGCCAGCGCCGGAACCACCAGGACCGGTGAACCGCCCATCATGTCGGTGAGGATTTTTGCAATTTTCGGGTCCGAGGACTCGGTATGTATGAACAGAATTTCCCGTCCCCCGCTATAGCCCTTGACTGCTGGAATGGCCGGGCCCTCGACGGCTTTCATCGCCATCATGCCCTTCTTGGATTTCATGGGTTTCATATCACCCATGGACTTCATCGGTTTCATCGATTTCATGGAATTTTGAGCCAGCGCGGGAGGCGTCAATACGATTCCAATCATTGCCACGAATAATATGCCCGAAAAAATTAGTTTGCGCCGCATGATCAGGCTCCCTCGATTTATCAATACAAGAAGTACGTTACGCTCCGTACCATACTACGGAGTCAAGCCCGGTTTTGACAGGCGCCGCGGCACCGGTTTTTCCGTGAGAGAGCGGACACTCCGCAGCCTCGGCCATACCCGCGATTATGACGGTCGCCAAATAGACATTGACGTGAGGGCCGCTTCAGCATTGTAATGTTTTTGACTGTAGCAAATGAAACTGTTTTTGGGAGGCTATCGTGGAAAG
>JAYGEB010000488.1:0-1917 GCA_046582595.1 Alphaproteobacteria bacterium
GTGCTCGGCGCCATACTTGATGAAGTAAATTTTATGCGGATTGTTGAGAGATCAAGACGGGTCGCCGGACCCCGGGGCCAAGGCGGCTACTATGATCAGGCCGAGGAAATCTATCGGGAGTTCACTCAGCGGCGACAATCCAGATTTCCCAATCCAGGAATTTCTGTTGGCTGCATCGTTGTCAGCTCCTCGACCCGTTATCAAAACGACTTTCTAAACCGCCGCATCCAGGAGGTAGAGGACTTCGACAGGCAAAATGTCATAGTCAGGCGGCACAAGCGGTATGACGTCGCACCTCGGGACCGCTATTGCGGCGAAACCTTCCGTCTCTTGGTTGGTGGTAAACGACATCGCACGGAGGTCCTAGGTGACGATGAAACGGCACCCGACGGGGCCCAAGTCGAACAGGTCCCGATCGAGCACCGTGAGGAATTCCGCCGCCATCCCGAACGGGCCCTGCAAACGATCATGGGTATCGCCGTCGAGAGCATAACCTCTTTCTTTGGTCGCCGAGAGACAATCATCAATGCATTCGAGGAAGGCGAACGGATGCAGCTCGAACAATGGGTCGACCTACCCGATGTCATCCTTGAAGAAGACGGTCTGCCGCGATGGCTGGAGGAAGTCATCCCAGAAAATCCGCAGGCATCGAGGTTTATTCATATCGACCTCTCACACACCGATGATGCTTGTGGCATCGCAATAGTCCGCTCAATGGGATTGGTCAATCTGGCCGATGCGGCCACTGCGGAAGCCATTGAGGCCAAGCCTGCGTTCAGGGTGGAAGCCGCAATCTCGATCCAGCCGAGCCCGCAGGCAGAGCTTGATTTCGCACAATTACGCCGCTGGCTCATGAACCTTACCACCAGGTTCAATGTGCAGATACACACGGTCAGCTTCGATGGCTATCAATCGGTCGATATGCAGCAAGCTTTTCGGACCGCCGGGATCCGAACCAAACTCATCTCCCTTGATCGTTCGGCAGAGCCTTACAATTATCTTCGGGATTGCCTCTACGAAGACCGCATTGCCATTGTTGAGAGTAACACTCTCCTAAACGAACTCGTTGAGCTTGAATGGGATCAGAGGAACAACAAGGTCGATCACCCGCCTCGCGGCTCAAAGGACGTGGCTGATGCAGTATGTGGTGCCGTGTGGTCGGCGGCGAGATCTAGAGAACTGCGAAATAGGGGTGGGTTTATGGATGAGCAGGGCCAGTCCATTGGATCGACGAGGCAACGGCCACCAGGATATAATCGACCCGCAGGCCGGCCGAGACGCTAAGCAATATTTTGAAAACCGGAAAAATGCGGAAATCCCGCAATCGTTCCTATGAATTCACTGCCGGCCAAACACCGTCATCATCGATGGGATAAATATTCCGGCTCAACTGAGTATATTCGAAACGCTTCAGGCTCGATGCAAAGACGCCCGAGGTATCTACTTAGATTTTCCCTTTGGCGAATGTGCAGAAATGGGTCTGCCGGGCGATGGCGGACTTAACCACCATGATCTATTGCGCCCCGGCCGAAATGCAGGCGGTGGTGAGGTGGCTAGCATAGAAGGGCAAGGTCTTGGCTTCCGTTGGGGACGGTGCAATGTATCGTGGCGTTTCCGGCGTGGTCCAGATAACATTGCCGGCGTCCCGGCGCAAAGCCGTTGGTTGTCGTAAGCGCCGGGTAGGTGTAAGTGAAGGCCAGACCATCAAACGAATTCCAATAGGCGGCCAATCCCTTGACCGGGTGGCTTGGCGGACATGAACCAAGATCTCCTCGGCGTAATCGGCAGAGCGGCCCGCGGCCGCCCGTTCCCGGCGCTGGCCCGCCATGGCCGGCAACGAATGGCATGACCAATCAGCCGCCATGGCTGTTGCTGCCGGTCGAGACCAAGGCGCGGGAATTTCACGCCAAGCTGTTG
>JAYGEB010000497.1:0-8639 GCA_046582595.1 Alphaproteobacteria bacterium
CTGCTCGGCGCCAAGAAGTTTAGTTGAGGTCGGTGATGCCAGCTTCGAATAACGATCCCAACAAAGGTACCCGCGCCGAAGGTAGGACGGCGACCGGACATTTGGACCGCCGCGCGGCGGTCAAGACCCTGCTGGACAGTCAGGGCGGCGATGTGCTGATCGTCGCCGGCCTGGCGGGCGCCAAGGGCGATGTCCTGGCGGCGGTGGGCGACGACCCACGGGTGTTTGGCCTTGGTGGCGCCATGGGCGCGGCGGTGTCCATGGGCCTTGGCCTGGCCCTGGCGCAACCGGACAAACGTGTCCTGGTGGTCACGGGCGATGGAGAATTGCTGATGAACGTGGGCGCCCTGGCGACCGTGGCCGTGGCCAATCCGTCCAACTTGGGCATCGTCTGTGTCGATAACGAGCATTATGGCGAAACCGGCTTTCAACGCTCGCACTCCGGCCTGGGCACGGACCTGGCCGTCATGGCCCAGGGCGCGGGCATCGGCGCCGTGCGCACGGTGACGGAAGAGGATCAATTGGCCGAGGCCGGCGAGATGCTGCGGCAAAGCAATGGCAGCGCCTTTGTCCTGTTGAAAGTCCGCGTGGACGAACCACCCAAAGTCCGCTTCTCCTGGGATGCGGCCTTTCACAAGAACCGCTTTCGCCAGGCCCTGCTGGGACAACCATGACGCGATATGCCCTGGGTTTGGATATCGGCGGCACATTCACGGACGTTGTTCTGTTCGATCGGGAGCAAGGCCGCCGCCTGACCCGCAAAACCCTGACCACGCCCGGCGATCCGGCGGGCGCCGTCATGACGGCCATCGACCGGATGCTGGACGAAGAGAGCATTGCCCCCGCCGAGATCGAACGGGTGGTCCATGCCACGACGCTGTTCACAAATGCCCTGATCGAACGCAAGGGCGCCAAAACCGCGTTGCTGACCACCGCCGGATTCCGCGACAGCCTGGAGATCGGGCGGGAGCGCAAGTACGACCTTTACGATCTGGCGGCGAAGAAACCCCGCCAGTTGGTGCCGCGTGATTTGCGCCTGGAGGTCGATGAGCGGATCTTGGCGGACGGCGCCGTCCACCGCCCCCTGGACATCACGGCGCTGGATAAGATTGCCGAAAATCTAGACGATGCCGGCGTCACATCGCTGGCCATCGTCTTTCTGCACAGCTACCGCAACAACGACCACGAACGGGCCGCCGGCGAACGCATCGCGGAATTGCTGCCCGGTCTGGCGATCAGCCTGTCCTCGGACGTGGCGCCGGAAATCAGGGAGTTCGAACGGGCCTCGACCACCGCCGCCAATGCCTACATCAAGCCCTTGGCGCGGGACTATCTGGGCGCCCTGAGCGAACGTCTGGGCGAGCGCCGGATCACTGCGCCGTTGTTGCTGATGCTATCCAGCGGCGGCCTGACCCATGTGGGGGAAGTCCGCCGTGCGCCGGTGCAATTGCTGGAATCCGGCCCCGCCGCCGGCGCCCTGGCCGCCGCCGCCATAGGCCGGGCGGAAGGGCTAGAGCACATCCTGGCCTTCGACATGGGCGGCACCACGGCCAAGCTGTGCCTGATCGATGGCGACGAGCCCGAGATCGCCTACCGCTTCGAGGCGGCGCGGGAGAAACGCTTTGCCGAGGGCAGCGGCCTGCCCATCCGTATTTCCGCCGTGGAGTTGATCGAGATTGGCGCCGGCGGCGGCTCCATCGCCCGCCTGGATGGCCTTGGCCTGTTGAAGGCCGGACCGGACAGCGCCGGCGCCGTGCCGGGGCCCGTGGCCTATGGCCGGGGCGGCACCTTGCCGACGGTCACGGATGCGGATTTCGCCCTGGGCTATCTCGGCGCGGAAGGTTTCGCGGGCGGCGCCATCGAGGTCGATCTCGAGGGCTGCCGCGCCGCGCTTGACGATCTGGCCGGACGGGCCGGCCTGACGGCGGAAAAACTGGCTTGGGGCGTGCATGATCTGGTGAACGAAAACATGGCTTCCGCCGCCGGCGTCCATATCGCCGAGAAAGGCCGCGACCCGCGCAACTATACCCTGGTCGCCACGGGCGGCGCGGGCCCGGTGCATGCCTATTATCTGGCCCGGAAACTGGGCATCCGGCGTATCGTCTGTCCGCGCAACGCCGGCGTGGCCTCCGCCCTGGGTCTGTTGCTGGCCCCGGCCCGCGTGGACCGCACGGCGGCCTTCCCGGCCGAGCTGGATACCATGGACTGGCCGGCCCTGGAAGCGGCCTATCAAGGCCTGGAGGTAGAAGCCCGCCAGGTAATCGCCGATACGGGCAAGGACGAAGCGCGGGTCCAGCGCCTGGCGGATATGCGGAATATGGGTCAGGGTTTCGAATTGGTCGTCAGCCTGCCGCCCGGCCCCTACACCGAAAACAGCGGCGCGAATTTGCAGGACGCCTACGTCCGGGCCTATCGGGCACAATTTACCCGGCCGCCGCCAAACGTTCCCCTGGCCATGGCCACGATCCGTGTCCGCCTGACGGCGCCGGTGGCGGCGGGCGCCGATGATCTGGCCGGACGGCATGATAAACCAAGTGCCCGGAGGGGCCGGCGCATGGTCTATTTCCCCGAATCCGAAGGCTGGATCGAGGCGGAGATTTTGGACCGCGCCGCCATTACGATCGGCGAACTTTTTAGCGGGCCGGCGGTGGTGGAGGAACCCGAGTCTACCTTTGTCATCGGCCCCGGCGGGCGATTTCATATCTCCGCCAAGGGCAATCTGGTCATTGAACTGCCGGAGGCCGCCGCATGAGTCAGTTAGACGCCGTCACCCTGGAAGTGATCTGGAACCGCATGATCGCCAGCGTGGACGAGGCCGCCAAGGCCATTGTCCGCACCTCGTTTTCCACTCTGTCCAATGAAGCCAACGATTTCGCCTGCGTGCTGACCGACAAGGACGGTCAATTGCTGGCGCAGAACAGCGGCTCCATTCCCTCCTTCATCGGCACTCTGCCGGCCACGGTGCGCCACACCTTGTCCCGCTTTGGCCGCGATGGTCTGCATCCCGGCGATGTGATCTGCACCAATGACCCCTGGCTTGGCACCGGCCATCTGAACGATTGCAGCATTGTCCGGCCGATTTTTCGGAACGGCGATTTGATCGCCTTCGCCGCCACCGCCTCCCATATGCCGGATATCGGCGGCCGCATCCGCTCGGTCGAGGCGCGGGAGATATTCGAGGAAGGTTTTCATATCCCGCTGATGAAGATCCTGCGCGCCGGCGAGGCCGACCAGACCTTTTTTGAACTATTACGCACCCAGGTCCGCACGCCGGAGCAGACCGAGGGGGATATTCACGCCCAGATCACCGCCAATTATCTGATCGAGGACCGTGTCCTGGCAATGCTGTCGGAATACGGCCTGGAAGACCTGAGCGCGCTGTCGCTGGAGTTGAACGGCCGGACGGAGGCCGCCATGCGGGCGGCCATCGCTGAGATTCCCGACGGTGATTATGACTACGTTATGCAGACCGACGGCCTGCGGGCGGACGCGCCTTTTACCTTTGCCCTGAAACTCACTGTCCGGGGCGAGACGGTGCATTTCAATTTCGCCGGCACTTCGCCGGTGCAGCCCCGCGCCATCAACTGCCCGTTCTGTTACACCTACGCCATGTCCGCCTATGCCATCAAATGCGCCCTGTTGCCGGACATTCCCAACAATTCCGGCATGCTGCGCCCGATCACGGTGGAGGCGCCGGAAAACAGCCTGCTGAACCCCCTGCCCCCGGCCGCCGTCGGGGCGCGGGCCAGCACCGGCCATTACGTCCCCATTCTGGCCTTCGGCGCCCTGGCAAAGGTGATGCCCGAACGCGTCATGGCGGCGGCCGGCTCGCCGTTGTGGAATTGCACCCAATCCGGCGTGCGGCCCAATGGCCAGAGTTATGCCTCGAATTTGTTCTTCAACGGCGGCATGGGCGCCACCGCCCGCGCGGATGGCGAAAACGCCATTTCCTGGCCCTCCAATCTATCTTGCACGCCGGTCGAGGTGGTGGAACAATACGCGCCGCTTTTGTTCCACTACAAGCGCCTGCGGCCCAATTCGGGCGGCCAGGGGCAATACCGGGGCGGCCTGGGCCAGGATATATTGATCGAGAGTTTGTCGGACAGCCCGATCGCCGTCACTTTCATGGCGGAACGCACCCGTTTTGGCGCACCGGGTCTGGCGGGCGGTTCGGATGGCGAAGTGGGCAGCGTGCAAATTGACGGCGTGGAAGCGGACAACCGGGCCCAGCATCATCTGCAAAAGGGCGCCCGGATATTGATCGCCACGCCGGGTGGCGGCGGCTATGGTCCGAGCCGGGATCGCCGCGCGGAAGATATCGGGGCGGACCGCGAATTTGGTTACGTGGAAAAGGATTAGGGCATGAGCCTCGACGACAGGGAACTCGAACAACTGGTCCAGTCACTGGGTCTGGAGAAGATATTCGCCGCCCAACCCGAACTGGTGCGCCAGGCCCATGCCAATGCCCGGGCCATGGCCGGCCGCCTGGAACGCCCAGGAGACATCGCGGACGAGCCCAGCCATATCTTCCGGGCCGACAACAATGTCTGATGATCTTGCCTTTCTGAGCCTGAGCGAGGCGGCGGCGCGGATCGCCTCGGGCGAGCTTTCACCCGTGGCCTATACCCAAAACCTGCTGGACCGGATCGCCGCCCATGATGGCGGGCTGGATAGCTTCCTTCGCCTGTTGGGCGACAGCGCCCTGGAAGAGGCCGCGAAAGCGGAACAGGCCGTCAGGGATGGCGAGACACTGGGCCCCCTGCATGGCGTACCCTTCGCCTTGAAGGATATTGTCGATGTGGCCGGCCTGCCCACAACGGCACACAGCCAGATCCTGGCCCAGCAACCGCCCAAGACCGAAGATGCCGCCGTGACCACGAAATTGCGGGCGGCGGGCGGCGTCCTGCTGGGCAAGACGGCGACCCATGAATTCGCCATCGGCGGGCCGTCGTTCGATCTGCCCTGGCCTCCCGCCCGCAATCCGTGGAACCGGCGGCGCTATCCGGGCGGGTCGTCTTCGGGCTCGGGCGCGGCGGTGGCGGCGGGCTTCGTGCCCATGGCGATTGGCACCGACACCGGCGGCTCCGTGCGCAACCCGGCCTCGGCCTGCGGTATCGTCGGGATGAAGGCGACCTATGGCCGGGTCAGCCGGCGCGGCGTCATCCCCCTGTCCTATTCCCTGGACCACGTGGGCCCGATGACCCGCACCGTGGC
The DNA here is from genome assembly GCA_046582595.1 of Alphaproteobacteria bacterium. Taxonomy (GTDB): domain Bacteria; phylum Pseudomonadota; class Alphaproteobacteria. Next base: position 5,215 of record JAYGEB010000497.1, read on the forward strand.
CGATAACGCCCTGATGCTGAACGTCCTGGCCGGCCACGACCCCGGCGATCCCGGCTCGGCGGAGATCGCCGTGCCCGACTTCACTGCCGATCTTGATGCGGGCGTCAATGGCCTGCGCATCGGCGTCATCCGCCATTTTCACGCCCGCGACATGATCGCGGAACCGGCCATGGCCGAGGCCCTGGAACAAGCCCTGGCGGTGCTGGAGGGCCTCAGCGCCGAAGTGGTCGAGATCGAGACCGAACCTCTTGCCACCTACCACACCTGCAACCGGGTGATCCTGTTGTCCGAGGCCTATTCGATCCATCGTCATTGGCTGGCCGAACGGCCGGAGGATTACAGCGCCTCGTTCCTGGAGCGCGTCCTGCCCGGCGCCTTTCTGATGGCGGGCGATTACGTGGACGCCCTGCGCCTGCGCCGCAAACTGACCGCCGGCTTCAACCGGACCATCAAGGACCTGGACGGCGTCATCGTGATCTCCGCCATGGATGCGGCCTTCGTCATCGACGACCCGGAAGACAGCGCCAAGAAATACCCCCGCCAGGCCCGCATACCCTTCAACCTGACCGGCAATCCCGCCCTGGCCCTGCCCACCGGCTTTGACGGCGACGGCATGCCGCTGGCCATGCAGATCGTCGGCAAGCAGTTTGACGAGGCCATGATCTACCGCATCGCCGCCGCCTATGAAGGCGCCACGAACTGGCACCTGCGCCGGCCCCCACTTTAAAATAGGTACCCGAAATGCTTTCGACCCATGGACGTTATGATTTTTCCCCCATCGGCCAACGGCCCGACTACGACTGGCCGGACGGCAAGCGCCTGGCGGTCTATATCGCCCTGAACGTGGAGCAATTTGGCTGGGACAAGAGCGTCGAGAGCGCCATCGCGCCCTCGGGCACGCACAACAAACAGAGCGTCTTTGCCTGGCGGGATTATGGCAACCGGGTCGGGTTCTGGCGTCTGATGGATCTGTTCGACGCGTTGGATATCCCCATTCAGGCGCAACTCAACTCCTCGATCTATGAGCACGCGCCGCAAATCCCCGAACGCCTGCGCCTGCGCGGCGACGAGTTTCTCGGCCACGGCATTACCAATTCCGAGGAACAGGGCGGGCGCCGCGAAGACGAGGAACGCGCCCTGATCAAAACAGTCACCGACGCCATTATAGAAAACGAAGGCGCGGCGCCAACGGGCTGGATGAGCCCGTGGCTGTCGCAAAGCGATACCACCCTGGATCTGTTGAGCGAGGCCGGATACAGCTACAACATGGACTGGTGCTGCGACGATCAGCCGATCTGGATGAAAACCCGGCATAAACCGATCCTCGCCATGCCCTATCCGGTGGAGTTGAACGACAACCGGGCCATCGTCCTGCACAAGATGACGCCGAGCCAGTACGCCGATTGCATCATCGACAATTTCGACGAGATGCTGGAACAATCCGTTCACCAGCCCCTGGTATTTCCGATCTCGCTGCATACCTTCGTCGTCGGCCAGCCGTTCCGTCTGCGCCAGTTGCGCCGGGCCTTGAAATATATCACCGAGCGGCGGGACCGGATCTGGCTGACCCGCCCCGGAGATATCTGCCGCCATATTGAAAGTCTGCCCGCGGGCACCGTACCTGGAAACTGAAGCGTGATGAGCGATGTAAAACGTGGCCGGGAGTTTCTGCATACCCCCGGCCCGACCAATATTCCCGACAGAATTCTGCGCGCCATGCACAAGGCGGCCGTGGATTTCACCGCGCCACCCTTCGTCGAGATGACCCGGAGCTGTTTCGACGATCTGAAACCCATTTTTCAGACCCAAGGCCCGGTGTTCATGTATGCCGCCAATGGCCACGGCGCCTGGGAAGCGGCGTTGAGCAATACCCTGTCTCCGGGTGATCATCTGTTGGTGCCCGAAACCGGCATTTTCTCCCTGAAATGGGGCATGATGGCGGAATCCCTCGGCCTGTTTATCGAACACCTGCCCGGCGACTGGCGCCACGGCATTGATCCGGACGCCGTGGAACGGCATCTGCGCGACGATGACGAGGGCCGGATCAAGGCGGTGCTGATGATCCATATCGATACCGCGACCGGCATAATCTCGGATGTGACGGCCGTGCGCCGGGCCATGGACAATGCCAATCATGGCGCACTTTTTATGGTGGACGCCATCGCATCCCTCGCCACGGTGGAATTCCAGATGGATGAATGGGGCGTTGATGTCGCCATTGCCGCCTCGCAGAAGGGCTTGATGTGTCCGCCCGGCGTCGGCTTCACGGCGTGCAGTGAAAAAGCCCTGCATGCGACACAAAGCGCGCGCCTGCCCCGCAATTATTGGGACTGGCGGGAACGCATGACGGAAGCCCAGTACATCCGGTTCTGCGGCACGGCGCCGATCCACATGCTGTACGGCCTTCGCGAGGCTCTCGACATGCTGGCCGAGGAAGGCTTGCCCCGGATCGTGGCCCGCCACGAACGCCTGGCCAGTGCCATACGCGCCGCCGTCGATGTCTGGTGCGGCGAAGGCGGCATGGCCTTCAACGCCCTGGTCCCCGAGCAGCGCGCCAATTCCATCACCGCCATCCGCGTCCCCCCCGGCCATGACGCCGAAGCGGTCCGCGAGCTGGCGCGGGAACGGTTTCAAGTGTCCCTGGGCGGGGGTCTGGAGCAGCTTAGGGGCGATGTCTTCCGCATCGGCCATATGGGCGATCTGAACGAGCCGATGATCCTGGGCGCCCTGGGTGGCATCGAGGCCGCCTTGCAATGCCTGCACATTCCCCATGGCCGGGGCGGCGTCACGGCGGCCATCGACTATCTGGCCGCCGGCTGATGCCAGGCACGACCACGGCGGACGAATGGCGCGCCTACTACCAACGTGGGGTTGGCCGGCCGCCATGGGAGACCCTGTTGAATGCCCTGGACCGGTTCGATGCCGGCCAAGCGATCGGGCATGCGGTTGACCTGGGCTGTGGCGGCGGGCGGGACACGGTTGAGATGTTGCGCCGGGGCTGGTCCGTATTGGCCATTGATGCCCAGGCATCGGCAATTGAAACGCTGTTGGCGCGGCCCGAATTGGCGAGACTTGGCGCCCAACCGCAAACCCAGGTCAGCCGTTTTGAAGCGGCCCGTTGGCCCGAAACCGATCTGGTCAACTCCAGCTTTGCCCTGCCTTTATGCCCAAAGGCGGATTTTCTAGAAATTTGGCAACGTATTCATGACGGTTTGCGGCCCCACGGGCGTTTCTGCGGACAGCTTTACGGCGACCGCGATGAATGGGCCGGAGACCCCACGAACAGCCATTTCACCCGCGCCGAGGTGGACCACCTGCTGGCCGGCTACGAGGTCGAGATGTTCCACGAGGAGGAAACCGACTCCCGGACCCTGCGCGGCAAGGCGAAACACTGGCATATCTTTCACATCGTCGCCCGCAAGCCC
>JAYGEB010000002.1:0-2854 GCA_046582595.1 Alphaproteobacteria bacterium
GGAACTGGACAACCGGCAAGTTGGCTTCGAAACTGCGGATACCGACGACGATTTTGTTGAAATATCGCAAGGATGGTCGAGCGGCATCTGGAACGCCACGGCCTGCCTTGGCGTCGGCCGCTTCCACAATGCCGAGACCACCGCCCGCTCGGTCACCCAGCGCTATGAAGCCGGCCTGCAAGTGGATCTCGAACCCGAGGAATGGCCCAGCCTGAGCCTTGCCGTCGACGTCAGCATGGTGGATGACAAATCGAAGGTGGAAGAAACCAGGAGCCTTGAAAACTCCTGGAGTGGCAACGCGACATTGAATTTCTCGAAATTCATCCCAAGGTACCTATCCACGGCGGCCGGCTTTAGCCCCTACTTCACCGTGACCGGCCTGGTGCAAGACACGGACCTGCACCAGACCGGTACCGCCAGCACGGGCACCTACAGTTGGTCGATCAGTTTTGCAGCGGGGTTTAGTTTCTGATGCATTCAGTCTGGAAAAAATGCCTGTATTCGTTCCCCTTCCTGGTTGCGGCCGCCATGATGGCGCCCGGAAGCGAAGCCGCCCTGACGCGGAACCCGACCGGCGTGAACGTGTCCGCGTCCAGCCCCACGACCTTGCTCATTCGCTTTGCCGATGACGCGGGCGCTACCTTCACCTCGACGGAAGCGGTGTTTTGTTCCATCGATCCGAATGCGGGTACGGGTGGCATTGGCGCCCTGAGTTGCCCCGCCGGCGGCGGCCAGTTGCTTGGCCGGCTGCCCAGAACCCTGGATCGCGGCTCGACCACCACCGGCCGGACCTCGATTACCGACATCATGACCATCCCGATCTCGGTTGTCCGCCGCGCCGTTGTTCGGGCGAAACGGGGTGAATTTTCCGATTTCTTTTATGTCCGGCGGTTCGATCCGACGGCCGGCGGCGCGCCGGTCTATGTCGCCGTAACCTGCCGATTGACCGGCGGCACGGCACGGACGCCGTTGTCCTTGAACCGCGTGGAACTATATGGCGTGGAACCAAATAACAACCGCGTGCGCCTGTTGCGCGTGGACGGGGATAATATCAAGACCGGGGTTATCAAGGCGGACATCCGTTACACGGGAACGGGATTGCTTGAAGGTTGGTGGGAAGTGGCGACGCCGACCGACCAGGTGATCGCCGAAGTCGACCGGTTTACGGCCGGCTCGATTTCGGAGGACCAACGCACCGTTCAGCGCCGTTTCAGACGCGTCAAAAGGTTCCGGGTTCAGGTCCCCCTATCGGGGCGATTGACCCTGAAAGGCCCCCGCTACAGCGAACTGCCGCATCAAACGCCAGGCTTCTATCAGGTGATATTGCGCATCGAGGCCTCGAAAGGGCAGGCCAGCCGGTCAAATCTTGCCAATACGGGCGGCTCCCAGACTTTATTCTCCGGCGGCGTGGCGGGCTTTCCCTTGCAAGCCTTGCGTTACCGGGTTGGCGACCTTGAAGCCGCCCAGAGCGCGGCGCTCAATCCAAGACTGACCGTGGATGACCCGGGCGGCGGAAAAGCCCGGCAGGTCGCCATGGTCTGGGATGTTCTGCAAAATGGCGCCGTTGCCGTCATGGTCGAGGTTTTCGATCCGGAAAGCCAAGAGAAACATCAATTGGCGGCGCCAATGTCCAAGGGCTTGGTGATCCTGCCGCGCCGCTGGACCGAAGGCCGTGACGTCGATAGCCTGAGATACATGGTTACCGTGCTCGGCCGTGACCAGAAGCCGGTCGGCGAGCGCATAACCGTCAGCCGGGTGAAATAGCGGGCGTTTTTTGGACCGAACCGCTTTGCCCCCTTTTTGATGCGGTTTCATTGAACGCCGATGGGGTCAATCCGCCAAGACCTTGACCCCGGCCTTCAGCAGGGTCAGGGGCGGGGGCCAGTCGCCGATGGGGATGGTGTGGGTGACCAGGCCGGCGCCCGCCGGGGCCGCATCCTCCAGCCATAGGTGCACGGCGATGGCGGGCGGCTCATGGGTGATGTTCAACAGGCGCTCGGGCCCCGTGTACAGATCGAAGGGATAGCAGGTGGTCGGTCCGGCATAGGCGATGGTGCCGCCAAAGGCTGTCGTCATGGGGCGGTGGGCATGTCCCGCCAGGACGCGCACCACTTGGGAATGGCGGCGCAACAGGGCGTCCAGTTCACCGCCGCCCCTGAGCAGGCCCCTGGCTGAACTGCCCGTCATGCCGGAAAAAAACGGCGGGTGGTGCAGCGCCACGATGGTCGGGCGGTTGGGCGCCTCGCGCAAACGCCCATCCAGCCAGGCCAGTCGGGCGGCGCACATCTCTCCCGGTGTTTCGCCGGCGATGACGCTGTCGCAGCAGATCATCCGCACCGCATAATCCTCGATCACGAAGTGCAGGAACTCGCCAGTGGCGGGCAACGCCGGGGTGCCGCCCAGAACCTCGCGCAAGGCATCGCGGTCGTCGTGGTTGCCGGGAATGACCGCCATGGGCGCCTGCAACGCATCCGTGATGGCCTTGAACGCCCGGTACCGGGCCACGCCGCCGTGCGCGGCGATGTCGCCCGTGTGCAGGACGAAATCCGGGCCGGGGTCCATGGCGTTGATCACGGCGACCGCCTTCGCCAGAGACCGGGAGGTATCGAAGCGGCCATGGGCCAGGACACCCGGTTCATCGATGTGCGTATCGGATATTTGCACCAATATCATTGCCACCTCGCTCTCCTCCCCAAGCACATCGCGGGCCGCCGGTATGCCATCGGCAATAGCGTCCGGTCCGCCCCGGCGCGCGGCATCAATTGCCACCCTTGCGATATACTTGGCGCACCGGTTCGGGCCCGCCATCCGATGGCCCCTCGGCGGCGATGGCTTGGCGTGGGATCAGGGGCAC
>JAYGEB010000061.1:0-3096 GCA_046582595.1 Alphaproteobacteria bacterium
TTTCAGAGTTTTTCACAGACGACTCCTTCGTCACGGTGTTTTTGTAGGCGGTATTGATGGCCCTCAGGGGATAGGCCAAGACATCATCGGGATCATAATAATTCAGCCATTTGGCTTTTCTTTTTAGGCCCGCCGGCAGGGTTTTCGGCGGGAACTCGATGGGCACCACCTTGCCATAAGCAAAGGTGAACAGCGGAATATTGCAACCGAACGTGATCATGCCGGCAAGGCTTTCCATGCGTTCAAACGGGCTTGCCGGGTTATTTTGGGAATGCTGCATATCCCAAATGTAGTTTGACATGATGTGGCCCCCAAGGGAGTGGGCCATTACGAGCAAGGGTTTCGACTTTGATTGCAGACCTGTTTGGTAAAGCGATCTGAAGTTGGTTTCGATACTTATGTGGATCTAGCCGTAGGTATTGTCGGCACCGCCTCCGACCTTCTGATAGGCGCTGGCGTCGCCGAAGGCCGACAGCATGAATTTCCGCAAGCCGATGTAGTCAAGATCATTGCCGCTTTTGGCGTCCCGTAAATATTCGCTTTGGCGCCCGGCCAGAATATTCGCCCAAAAGATCGGCTTCCAGGCAATGTCCTCCCGGTATTTTCCCAAATCATCCACGCGCATGTTGATCTCTTCAATCATCTCATCCGCGAACGTGGATGTTTGCGAGCCCATGCCATGAATGACCACTATGCCCAGTTTCGCCGCCATTACCGCCTCCTTCAACTTATTCGGAAGGTATTCTCATTTATTCCCGCCATGGGAGCAAGAAATATTTGAATGAACGGTCCACCCGCGCGGCCGAAGCTACTTGTTCAAGAAATGCAGCGGCAGGCCGGGGCGGGGCCAGGGCATGGAGATCAGGCGCCCGGCGCCCGAGAGGGTGATGTAGGCGGTTTGCAGGTCGGGGCCGCCAAAACAGATATTGGTGGTCATGATGTCGGGCAGGGGGATGAATTCGACGATGCCGCCCGTTGGCGCGGCGACGGTGATGCCCCCCGTCATCAGGGTGGCGACGCAGATATTGCCGCTGGCCTCCAGGGCCAGGCTGTCGAAGCGCACGTTGCCCTCGGGCGCCATGATCAGGTCGCCGAAACCAACGGCGGGCCAGGGTTTCTTGGCCACCTCGCCCTCGCCCACGATGTCCCAGGCCAGCAGGCGGCCAGCGTCCGTCTCCGCCACATAGAGGCGGCCGTCGCCGGGTGAAAGGCCAATGCCGTTGGGCATGTTCAGGGGGCGGATGGCCTCGACAATCAGGCTGCCGTCGGACCGGGCGTAATAGATCACGCCCCGGTCCATCTCCCGGTCCCGCGCCTTGCCCAGATCGGTGAACCAGAAATTTCCCTGGCCGTCGAAGACGATGTCGTTGGGGCCGTTCAGGCGGTTGCCGTTGCATTCGGTATAGAGGGTCTCGAGGGCGCCGCTCTCCAGGTCGATGCGCTGGATGCTGCCGCTGACGTAGTCGTCCGCCTGGCCGGTGGTGTGCAGGATGCCGTCGTCGGTGCCCCAGTTGAAGCCGCCGTTGTTGCAGATATAGCATTTCCCGTCCGGGCCGAGGGCGGCGCCATTGGGACCGCCGCCCGTTTTGGCGATGATCTCCTGGCGGCCGTCGGGGTGTACGCGGGTCAGGGTCTGGCGTTCGATCTCCACCAGAATGACGGAGCCGTCGGGCATGGCGATGGGGCCTTCGGGAAAACGCAGGCCGGTGGTGATTTCCGTGAACTCGGTCATGTTTTTTCTCGTGCCTATGTTTATTTCCGCGGTGAAAATGATGCCGGCAGCAACAGCATGTTCTGCATTTCCTCAAGATGGCCGCCGTATTTCTTCAGGAATGCCTGCCAATCGGGATCGGCGGAAAATTGTGCCCGCACCTCCGCCCGTTGGTTCAGATCGTCGTAAACCCACATGTGCGAGACTTCGTTCGGGTTCTCGGCCTCGGTATGCCAGACGCAGATGTTTTGCGAATATTTTTCCCGCACCGGCATGACCTTGGTAAAGCCGTCCAGCCAGGCGGCCGCCATGCCAATTCTGGTCTGGTAATAACGGTATTCGTAAATATGGCCATCGCCGGGCGGGGTCTGTATTTCAAGGCGCGGATGCATCAAGCGGATCTGCTGGCGCCGGATCAGCGGGCGGACCTGGGACGCATAGTCCTTGATCCATTCGGGGTTCCGTCCCAATCGGGCGCGGACCTCCTGGCGGGCGTTCAAATCCTCGTAGGACCACATGTGCACGATCTGGTTCAAGGTGCCGAACTCGCTGAACCAATAGCCCTCGCACGTGCCGTAGTCATCGCCCCGGATGACCATGGCGCGTTCCTCGGCCAGTTTCAGAAACTCCGGCACCTTGCCCGGCCACAAGGTGTAGATGCGCAGTTCATGTATCATAATGGTGTCCTCCCCTTTTCTTGGCCAATCTTGCCAACGATGGCGCCGAATGACAACTCAATGATCACGCCCGCCCGCGATGACAAACGCCGCGCGAGGCTCATTGGCGCGCGAGACCCGTGGGGATGTGGCCCACCAGCCACGGACAAATATCAATTTTCAGACGACAAAGAATTCGGCGGCATGATCAGGCAGCGGACTACACCTTGGTAACGCCGCCAAACTGTCCGACAATGTGGGACGGCCTCATTATAAGGGTAGCGTCCCCTTTACCTATGCCGGGGATAACTAGATCCCCAAATTTCATGCCAAGGCCGCCCTGGTCGCGGTTCTGACCGCCATCAATCCCCGGACATCGGCCTATGTTGGGAAAGCGGACGAAAACCGTCATCGTAGATGCAACACCACACCCTAAGTACCTATTTGGAGAGAATTTCCTCAAATTTTTTCAAAAACCCGGAAATATTATCAAACGTAGCATCGCCAATTGGGACGTGAAATTCCTCCCTTTCTAGCCAATGGTTTGCAAGATTCGTATCGGGCGTCTTTTCACAGGTTGCCGCAAGTATCGCCTGCATTCGCATTTTCGATTGTTTTCCGAGTCCCCAGGATGATGAGGGGGTGGCCTCAACGTAGTTATCTAGCGGCGCTTCTAGGTCCCATTTACGATATGCTGCTCGGACGCACAGGGTCTCAAGATTTCCAGGC
>JAYGEB010000071.1:0-21373 GCA_046582595.1 Alphaproteobacteria bacterium
ACACAAACCATCCGGCAAGGTTCTCAAAGGTCTTGTAGCCCAGCATGGCCATCATTTTCTTGGGTTCGTTGCGAGACCACCTTAATTGCCTTAAATACTGACGCAGTGAGCGTCCTCTCAGCAGCGGTCGTGGAATTTGGATAATTCGTTCAATGTCAATGAGGCCATTGTACCGACTATGGACTTCTTCGTCGCTCCGGAAATACCGAACGTGAGTTTCGAAATCGAAATTTGGGACAGCACAAATGCATTTAACGCCAGTTTCCCAAATCGCGACGACATCGCAATCTTTCTCTATATGTTCGAGCACTTCGGTACAGACGATCGCGTCGTGATCTGCCCCATAGCTTTCCGGCTCCAAAGCATTGGCAACGTGGAACGCGGTAGGTTTACCAGTTCGGACTTTGGCTTTTTCGACACCCAAGCTGCTAAAGTCAAACCCGCTGTACGTGACGTCCGAGCAATCGAACAGCATCTGCGCGAAGGAACCGCTGCCGCAGCCGACCTCTAGTACGTTCTTCGCACCAACGCGGACGACTTCTTGTAATGTAGCCTGATACATCGGGTAATAAATAGATTGTTGATATGGGAGATCATATCCACCTTCCCCTTCGTACATTGCATCGTACGCATCAACCGGAGCTTCCGCCCGAATTTTGTCATTAATATCCGTTTTCATTCTAGGCAATATTTCCTAGGTTGATCATACACATCCGTGGCCAGACAGAGTATCAGAAAATTCTTCCTGCAGAATAGTTTGTCGATTATTCACTCAAATTCCCGCGCATTATTCACAGAGATGCATGTCCGTTTTTGGCAGTGCGCCCCGAAGGCGCAAATCACCAGAAGAGGAGCGTTCCACACGGTTAATTGTCGGAATGGCCGCTTTTGGCACTCTTCGATGGTAACGGCCCGAAACGGCGAATTCCGCCATACCCCCGACTTCGAGCGTAATTTCAACAAACTCGGGCAGCTCGAGGACTCGGAGGGGGGTCGCCGGAGCCATGGTTTTGTCTGGCCATTTGGCCCCTGTCCGAAAACATTACCGGCGGTTGACGACACCGCCCTGGACGGTCTGGGCCTTGACGGCGAGAAGCCCGGCGGCGGCGGGGCGATTTCACGCCGTTCACATCTATCGTGGCCGGCGCAGACTGGGATGCAGGACGCGGTCGCCGACGGTAATGCCGAGGCGGCGGCTGAGGCCGCCATTGATTTCCAGCACCGCCAGGGCCTTCGCCTCGGGCGCGATGGGGGTCAATGAATGGGGCTGGGCGTTGTGATGCACATAGACGATGCGGCCATCGCCGGCCAGGAACAGCATATCCAGGGAGATCAGGGTATTCTTCATCCAAAAATTCTGCCTCTCCTGGTTTGGAAAGATGAACAGCATGCCGGCATCGGACGCCAATCGGGGCCGATGCATCAAGCCCCGGCGCCGCGCCTCGGGCGTGGCCGCCACCTCGACCTTGAACACATGCCGTGCCTGGGCGGTGAGAACGGTAACTTCATCGATCGGCCCGGCGGCGGCCTGCCCCCAAAACAACAAAGCCGCCAGCGACGGCAAGAACCGAAAACCCATGGAAACCTCTGGAGATACGGAAGATCCGGGCAATGTAACGCAAATCGGGATGAGTTGATATTAAACGCGCAACCGCCCGGCCAACTTTGTTGGCCGGGCGGTCACCGGGGATCGAACGCCGTGGGCGTCCGGGTCGAGACTGGTTTGATCGCAGTCAATCCGCCGTAAATTGGTTTGGCTGGAGCAATTTTCAATTATGACCTAAATAATTGGTTCAATTGCTCCATACTTAAGAATCCGAGCACATTTTCTTCGAATGCACTCTAGGCCGACAGACCTTCCATGATGGAGCGGTTGACATCGATCAACGGCTCCACCTGGGCCTCGCCGCGCAATACCTTGCGCGAGTGCTTGTCGACCCATATGGCCAGGGAGATGATCCCGGCGCGGGTTTCGTCCGGCAGGACGTTGTCTTCCATGGCGCAATCGGCCTGCAGCGCCAGCCACAGGCGGCGGTTCCAATGCACCGCCTTGGCCAGTAGGGATTTGGAATCTTCGGATGCGCATTCCATCAGGGAACGGGTGACCTGGGCAAACAGGCGGTATTCCGTCTGCCGTGAGTTCTCGGTCGTATTTTGCGCGACCGTATAACTATGAAGCAACATAATTCAATCTCTCCTCTTCGAACGAAAACAGCTTCCGGCAGCCGACCAATGCTTTGTAAAATTGTCCCGCGTGCACCAGTTGGACGACGTTGACGCATTGCGCCACGGCTTCCGCATTGCTGATCGCGTTCATGAACGCCGACATCAATTCCAGAAAATTGTCCTGGTGGGTTTTGGCCGCGCCTTCATCGAGGTACAGCATCATGATGGTGAAGTAGACCCGGCGCATGGGCGTCGAGGCGTCCTCGGGCAACATGATATCTTTCTCCCGCAGCAGGGCCGCCCGGTTCTGGATGATCAAGGTGGTCCGCCGATCCGAATTCTGCACGACCGCGCCATTGATGATGAATTTCTCACCTGGCTTGAGTGTCAGTTTCAGTGCCATATTTCTCCATACGGCCGCTTTTACGGCCACACCCTACTTCCTGGTTGCTCAAATCTAGCCGTTGAACAAGCTAAGGATAACCTGAGGGTTGGAATTGGCAATCGACAGTGCCTGGACGCCCAGTTGCTGCTTGATCTGTAACGATTGCAGCTTGGCGCTTTCCTCGGCCATGTCCGCATCAACCAGATTGCCGACGCCGGCGCGGAGGATGTCGATCAGCTTGACGGTAAAGTCGCTCTGAATTTCCAGCCTCTTGGACACGGAACCCAACGCGGCCAGCTTGTCGGCCACCGCCGTGATCGCCGAATCGATGGCCGTCAAGGCGGTCGCCGAGGTTGCCGAGGTTGCCGAGGTTAACAGCGAGGTGGTGTTAATTGAAAGCGTAGTTGGGTCCATGGTCTGGGCCGACACCGCGATCGTGCTGCCGTCAACCGTGCTAAGCACGGAAAGATCGCCGGCGCTGGCCTTGATCAGGTTGGTGCCGTTGAATTCGGCGGTGCCGGTAATGGTTTGGATCTGCTCGCGAAGCGCGTTGAAATCATTATGCAGGGCGGTCCGCGATGTCGCGTCGAGGCCGGCCTGGTTGGCTTGCACCACCTTGGCCTTCATTTCCAGCAACAGATCGTTAATGGCCACGGCGCCTTCCAGGGCGACGTTGACCGTTGACTCGCCGCCAGCAATGGCCGTTTTCACCGCCATCATGCCGTTGATATCGCCGCGCATGTTTTGGGCGATGGCATAGGTAGAGGCGTCGTCCTTCGGGCCATTGACCCGCAGACCGGTGGTAATGCGCAATTGGGTGTTCTCCAACATCGAATTCGTCGAATTCAGATGTTGCAGCGCCACCATCGCGCCTAAGTTTGTGTTGATTGATAAAACCATTTTACGTTCTCCTAATCCCCGATTTTCGGTACACCGTTCGACCAACGGCGGGCTTTTGCCACCCATCACAACGCAAGGGTCGTGCCAAGTTTTTGCCAACCTTTGAATAATCTTTTCAAGGCATTGAATTTATTGAGGATTTTTCTTACCAGAAGGTTTGCACGCCAGCCGAAACAGCTCTGGAATTGGCCTTGCCGGGCAATAATTGCCACCAAACAAGCAAGCTTTGCCGGGCAGGAAGTAGCTGCCGGCCCCGCCCGCGGCACCATCGGCGCGGATAGTGCGTTTTCGGCCGACGTTGAAGAGCCGGGCCGCCCGCTCCCTGGTTCCGCGCCGGCTTCAAGAATAATTAACTCTGTAAGTCTATGAAATCAGGCCATGAACAGCCCCCAACAGACCTATCGCTCGGCGCTGGCCCAACACCGGGCGGGCGAAGCCGTCGCGGCGGCAGCCTTGTACCACCAGGTTCTGGCCGATGATCCCAGCCATGTCGATGCGACCTTCAACTTGGCCGCTCTTATGGGCGCTCAGGGCCGGGCGGACGAAGCCATACCGCTTTATGAGCTGATTTTGGAGCTTTTGCCCGAAGACGCCGATACCTTGTCGAACATGGGCAATGCCTACGCCAAGGCCGCGCGCCTGGAGGAGGCGGCGGACTGCTACCGCCGCGCCCTGGCCGCCAATCCGCTGTTGGCCACCGCGCACGTCAATCTGGGTAATCTGCTTTATCAAAGAGGTGAGATCGAGCAAGCGATCGAGCGTTACCGCGAGGCGATCAGTATCGATCCCAATGTTGCCAATGCCCATAATAATTTGGGCACCATTCTGCTGGCGGCCGGGCGGCGGGGAAGAGGCCAGGGAAAGTTACCGGGCCGCCTTGCGCGCCGATCCGGACAATGCCGACGCTCACAAGAACCATGGCAATATTCTGTTGTCCTTCGGCGACGTGGAGGGCGCCATCGAGGCCATGCGCCAGACCATTGCCCTGGCGCCTAAATGGGGGGCGGCCCATGCCGACCTGGGCCTGGCCCTGATGCGGCAAGACCGCTTCAAGGAAGCGTGCGAAGCGCTGGAGCTGGCGCTGAGCCTGGAACCCGCCTTTATCGAAGCCTGGAACTGCCTGGGCAACGTGCTGCTTTTAATGGAGCGATATGACGATAGCGAGTTGGCTCTGACCCGCGCCAGGGACCTGGAACCGGAAAACTCAGTGACCGCCTTCCATTTCGGCTCACTCCATTATGCCCAAGGCCGTTTTGAAGAGTCGGTTTCGGCCTTTGCACTGGCCTGTACCGGTCAGCCCGAGGCGGCGGATTACCGCAACAGCCATGGCAACGCCCTGTTATCCCTCGGCCGCCAAGCCGAAGCGGCCGAGCAATACGCCATGGCGATTTCATTGATGCCGAATTTCGCCGAGGCGCATAATAATCTGGCCAACTGTCAGGTAGCCCTCGATCAAAAGGACGCCGCCGTCGAAAGTTACCGCCGCTCGCTACAATTAAAGCCTGATCAGTACTTGGTTTTCTGCAATCTAGACAATACCTTGCGGGGCATGGGGCGGTTGGGAGAATCGATCGACGCGTTTCATGCCGCGCTTGAAATTGAACGTGGATTATACAATATTTACAATGGGATGGGGCTAACTCTTCAGACTCAAAATCGGCATGACGAGGCCGCGCAGTACTTTCGCATGGGCCTGGATATCAATCCTGATTACCCCGAGGCGCTGAACAATCTGGCGATTTCGGAAGCCGCCGTCGGTCACGTGGATGAGGCGCTCGCGGCCTACAGCAGATTGCTGGAAATAAGCCCGGACCTGCCCGAAGCCTACTTCAACCTGGCCAGCCTGCTGCAAGGCATCAATCACTGGGACGAATCCATCACGGCATTCATGAGGGCGCTGGATATCCGCCCCGATTACAACGTTATTTATCCCTTCCTGGCCCATTCCCTGATGCAGCAATGCAGTTGGGCAAATCTGCATTCCGTGGTCGAGAGGATCCGCGGCAACACGGAATCGGAATTGGTCGCCGGCAATCCGGTCGCGGTTTCCGCCTTCGCCCTGCAAAGTCTGCCCGGCGAGTTTTCCATGGCCCTGCGCCAGTCCGTGGCCGAGCAGATTTCCCTGCGCAACGGTGAATATGTCGCGGAATTGGGCGCGGAATTGAACTTCAACCACAACCGCCAAAAGGCCCATGAGCGTCTTCGCGTCGGCTATGTTTCACCTGATTTCCGCTTTCATAGCGTCGCCGTGGCGTTCAAGGGCATTCTCGACAACCATGACACCAGCCGCATCGAAACCTATGGCTACGCCCTGCATTCGGGCGGTGACGATCACATGACGGAAGCCTTGCGGGAACGTTTTCATGGCTTTCACAAGCTGGTGGATAATTCCTTTCAGCAATCAGCCAAATTAATCCATGACGACGAGATCGATATCCTGATTGACTTGGCGGGCCATACCAAAGGCGGGCAGCTCTCGCTTCTGGCCCTGCGTCCGGCCCCCATACAGGTCCATTATCTCGGTTACTCCGCCACCGTCGGGGCCAAATATCTGGACTATCTGATCACGGATCACCATCAGGTTCCGCCCGAACAGCGGCCCTTTTTTACCGAACATCTGGTCTATTTGCCCGATACCTTCATGGCCACCCAACGGGCTCCCGTGGCTATGGAAACACCCAGCCGGGCGGATTGCGGGCTGCCCGACGCCGCCTTTGTCTTTGTCAATTTCAATACCCACTACAAGATCGAACCCAAGATATTCGCCATCTGGATGCGTCTGCTGCGCAAACTTCCAAACGCCGTGCTGTGGCTGATCCGCGGCACCAAGTCCAGCGCCGGCAACCTGCGCCGGGAGGCGGCCGCTCGCGGCGTCGCGCCGGACCGGCTGATCTTCGCCGACAAGCTGCCCCATCCCAACCACCTGGCCCGGCTGCCGCTGGCCGACCTGGCCCTGGACAATTTCTATCATGGCGGCGGTGTTACGACGGTGGACTGCCTCTGGGTCGGCCTGCCCGTGCTGACCCTGACCGGTCCCACGCCGCAATCGCGCAACGGCGCCACGCTGCTGTCGGCCATTGGCCAGGAAGAGATGATCCAGCACCGGATCGAGGATTACGAGGCCATGGCCTTCGCCCTGGCCGAAGACCGCGGCCGTCTGGCGCGGCTCCGGGTCAAACTTGTCAACGAACCGGACCACCACCCCCTTTTCAATTCAAAGCGCCTGACCCAGCATTTGGAACTGGCTTACGAATTGATGTGGCAAAACCACCAGGCGGGCCTGCCGCCGCGCATGATCAAGGTGCCCCGGTTACCGTAGAGCCCTCAATCGCGGCTTCCTGCCAGTACGATTTTCAAATAAGAGAGACCCATAGAAGCCTATTCCTTGAACCCCAGGGCGTCCAAGTAGCGGTTCATGGCCACAAACAATATGTCCTGGCAGGTTCGGCCCATATGGCGGCTGGCGTGGCGCAGGCGGATATGGCTGTCCCCATCCAACCGCAGGGTCATGGCCCGGCGTTTGACCGCGGGCGGCGCGGTCCGGGGCCTGGCGGCGGCCATGGTGGCCGGGGCAATTTTGGGCGCGGCCACGCTTGCCGGTAGTTGGGAGACCGTGCGTGTGGTTTTCGCCAGCCGCTTATCCGGACCCGGTTCAACCTCCACCGGTTTTCGGTCCGGCTGGGAAATCCACCCGGCGGCCTGATCCAAAAGGGAGCGAGTAGGTCGCGATTTCGTCCCGAACCCGCCAAATTCGGTGTTCGGACTTTGTTCGGACGGTATCACGACCTTCACCAACTTGGTGTCGTTGCCAGCTTTGGTCCCGCCGCGTTCCAACATGCCCGCATGCAGGGAAGCGAATCTTTCGTTCGTCATCTGTCTCTCCCTGCCAAAGTCTCTAACCGGCGTCTGGGTGGAAGCGGCGGCCAAACTGACTCATAGTCCGGCGTGGACCAGCATTATGGTGTGGCGCATGATGCTCGGTCTGCAAGCCTGGTGGAGTCTGTCCATCGGGTTTATTGCGTAAACCGAATGCGGTTTTACCCTCATCCGCCAAACGCGCTGTTTCGTACGGCATGGGGATTTGACTGATGCGACCCAGTCGCGTCGCCATATAGTCCCACAGGGCAGCCGTCTCTTCCGCCGATTTACCGCCCGGACTGGAATCCATCACGGTGCGGCCGTCGATCATGGAGGCCGCGAAATCAACCCGATGATGCAGAGTGACCGGTGCCACGGTGCCGTGCTGCGACAGGGCCACGGCGGCTTCCGCCGTGATACGGGCCCGGCGCGTCGCGCTGTTGACCACGAAAATCATATGTTTTTGCCAACGCTCCACAATATCCACCGTGGCGCCGACGGCGCGCAGATCGTGGGGGCTGGGACGGCAGGGAATGACCACAAGGTCGGCATGTTTGACAACATCCGAGATGGCGTCAGTGACCGCAGGCTGCGTATCGATCAGCGCCAGAGCGTAGCCCTGGCCGCACAGATGTTCAAGGTTTTCCGGTAGTTCTTCGGCGTTGGAGCGGATCAGCGCTGGCGTTGCGTCTTCCCGCAATTTCCACCAGCCGTGCAGGCTACCTTGTGGATCCGTGTCAATCATGGCGACCGGCCCGAACCCCGCCTGAACCGCCTGAACCGCCATGTGCGCGGCGACCGTCGTTTTACCTGAACCACCCTTTTGCGAAGCGAATACGATTGTTTGCATTTTCCAATCCTCACCAGTTCCTTACCGCCGTCCTCCGCACGGCCCGAAGTAATACCAAATATCTGATAGCATCCGGCGGCGCTTCCAGTGATCGCAATCACCTTGTTAGCCACCCTCAAAAAAAATTCACGCCGGGACAGCACCTATGGCGGCAGGCAACCTTTGCATCCTTGTTGCCTTATCGAAGGATGTATCCGGGCGGGGAAGGATAAATTTCTATGGCAGGTAACCGAAACGTTCCATTTGCTCGTGATGGTCGGCAACCACTCTGTCGATTTGCGCCTTCGACAATATGGTGCGCCATCGCCCGGATTTTCCGGAACGGAAAAACTGCTTCGAATGGCTGCTGCGTTCGCGAAAACCATCCCGTTGTTCTTGCGCTTGCAGCACCTTGAACGAGGAAAACCGGATTGCCTTGTCAAGGCGCGCCTTGGAGGGATCGAGACCGAGAAACTTCGCCGCCCGCCGGAAGGTCTGGCCGGGCTTGTGGCCCATGTCCTCGTAACGCATGTGCATCAGACTGTCATTCTCCGACCCCGTCCATGACCTCACATGCTGCGACCAGGTGCCGTAAAACTCAAAAGCGTTGGAAATGCTGTTCGAAGTGCCCGCATCGGGGTTGGCGAGCATGTCGATGGCCTGATCGAAATCGAGGCCAAAATGATCCGCCAGGGAGGGCACCATGTCGAGTGGGTTGCGGATCACATAAATGGCCCCGACCGTGTATTCCATGCTCACCAAGGGCACGCCATGGGCCTGGCCCAGCAGATTATGGGTCTTGGCGAAGACCGAGTCGGAACTGGCTTGCGTGAAGGCCTTGTGCACCTGGGTCCGCAGCCGCGCCACTTCGGGCGGGGACACCTCCGTCAAATCCTTATGGGGAGAGAGGTTGTAGTACCAATGTGCCTGAGAATCCCCTAGACAAAACCGATCCAACTCGTTGATATTAGTTGGTTTTTCCGGATCACGCAAAAGATTATGCACATAGGCCCGCAGCCAGGTGTTGCCGGCTTTCGGATAGGACGCCAGCCAGATGATACCGCCCATGCGCCGGCCCCGGCTAAGACTGGCACGCGGCGCAAAGGCCGCTGAGTTCGATGGTTTCGTCCGCGATGGCGAACCCGGCACGACCGGCCAGGCGGCTGATGGCGCCGTCAAGTTGGCCATCGCGCACCTCCACCGCCCGGCCGCAATCCTGGCAGATCAAAAAATGCGCCGCGTGCCGCCCCTCCCCATCGTCGCCCGGATGGCCACAGCCAATGAATGCCTGCAGGCTGTCAAGGCGGTGCACCAGACCTTGGCGACAGAGAAAATCCAGGGCGCGGTAGACCGTGGGTGGGGCCACGCGGCCCCGTTCCCCCTGTAGAAGGGCCAAAATATCATAGGCGCCAACGGGGGAGTGACCACGCCAGACCAGTTCCAGAACCCGCCGTCGCAAGGGCGTCAGACGCTCGCCGCGGCGGGCGCATATGGCCTCCGCCCCATCCAACGCCGCCATGACGCAACGGGCATGGTCATGGCCGGGCGGGGCAAAGGGGTTTTCCACGGCTATCGACGTCATCATCTCCCCTATTCCGGTTTTAAGCGTCACCGGACTTCCGCCCCGGCAGGCCCAAGGAACATAGAAACAACACTGCCGCCGCCGCCACAATTGCCGCGCCCGACGGTAAATCCCAGAAATACGACCCAGCCAACCCCATGACGACGGATATGGCGCCGCAGACCGCCGCCGCCAGGGCCATGCCTTCCGGGCTTGTGGCCAGCCGGCGGGCGGTAGCGGCCGGAATGATCAGCAGCGATATTACCATCAAAATACCCACCACTTTCATGCCGACGGCAATGACCACGGCCATCAAAAGGGTAAAAATCAGCTTCATCGGACCCGTCGCCAGGCCCTCGACCCTGGCCAGATCTTCATCCACCGTTGCCGACAACAACGGCCGCCAAAATAACACCAACAAGCCCAATACCAAAACCATGAGAGCGTAGATAACCACCAGATCAGCCAGATTGAGAGCCAGAATATCGCCGAACAGATAGCTCATCAAATCAACCCGCAATCCGTCCATCAGTGCCAGGGCCAACAGGCCAAGCGCCAAAGAGGCGTGCGCCAGAATACCCAGCAAGGTATCGGAGGCAACCAAGCGGCCGCGGTCCAGGGCCAAAAACCCCAAAGCCATCGCCAGGCACAGCACGGCAATGCCGAAATCCGCCGGCACGCCTAGGGCCAGCCCCAAAGCCACCCCCAACAACGCCGAATGGGCCAGGGCGGCGCCGAAATAGACCATGCGCCGCCAGATCACGAAGCAGCCCAATGGACCCGCGACGCCGGCGACGCCTAGGCCGCCCAAGGCGGCGCGCAGCATGAAATCCTCAATCATGGTCGTGCCCGCCGATCCCCTGATCATTGCCATGGTCATGATCATGGTGATCTTGATGCAGGGGCACGACGCCGCCATCGGCATCATGGCCGTGATCGTGGTGATGGTGATAGAGAGCCAAGCTATCGGCGACCGAGGCCCCGAACAGGGCGCGGAATTCCGGATCTCCGACAATGCTTTCGGGCCGGCCCGTGCAGCAGACGTGATGGTTCAGGCAGACCACCCGGTCCGTAGCGGCCATGACCAGGTGCAAATCGTGCGATATCAACAGCACGCCGCAATCGTAGCGGTCGCGGACGCTTTCGATCAATTGGTATAGCCGCGCCTGCCCGGCCACGTCGACGCCGGCCATGGGCTCGTCCAGAACCAGAAAATCCGGCCGGCGCAGCAGGGCACGGGCCAACATGGCCCGGTGCAGTTCACCCCCCGATAGCTGGACCATTTGGGTCCGTAGACGTCCCTGCAACCCGACTTCTTCCAGCGCCGTGGTCAATACATCCTCCGCGGCCGTGCCCCCCAATGTCAGAAACCTGTGCAATGTCAAAGGCATGGCCGGATCAATTGTCATGGTCTGCGGGACGTAGCCAAGGCGCAAATGGGCCGCCCGCCAGACGCGGCCCGCCTCTGGCTCCAATAGGCCGAGCAAAATGCGGGCGAGGGTGGATTTTCCCGAACCGTTCAGCCCGATCAAGGTGACGATTTCCCCCCTGTTCACGGTCAAATCAACGTCCGACAGTATCGGGCGGCCCGCGAACGAGATGCCAATGCCCTCCGCCGCCACCAGCGTGGCCCGATCCCTGACGTGGCCGACAGACCCCGGCGGCTGTTTTTGAAGGTTCATGATGTTATGTTATATCATTAAATTTGGGCCAGGCACCACCACCCCGGCGGCGGCGGCGGGCGAACGTCCTCTGTCCGAAGTTCCGATCGGTTAGCGCAACCCTCAGTTAGCCGGAGCAGCGATCACGGCCCAAGCCATTGGTTCAATTGCTGTTATCTTGAAAGTCCGGGCATGTTTCAAAAACAATTTTCCCTAATGATCGGCGCCGTGCAAAATTTTATCCCTGATGCCGGTATCGTAGTCGGCGCCGGCAGTCGTTAAAATCAATGATAACGGAAAATGGTTTTCGATCAATGCTTTACGGTGCAAAGCTCGCCAAACACTTTGATTTACTAGGCCAGTGGCGTCGGCAGCGGTCACAATCCCTTCGCCAAGGTGGAAATGATTGCCATGGGCCTGTGGAATGGCGGTAATAAGAAACCCGCGATCGCCCCGGGAGGTCGAAGTCGCGGGCGAGCGGGCCAGTTCCTGGAACAAGGTCAGGGTCTTCAATTGCAGCTTATTCAAGCGCAAGGGATTTTGTTTTGGCGGCATGTTTCATCTCCTATTTCTCCTGAATAAGGCTCAAATATTCCGATCGCAAGTGTTTGTTAAGGTTTCTCGCCAAAAATTAACTTCACCAACGCTGATCGGCGGGAACGCGCCGGATTATGGAAGGATGGCGGCTCGGCATGCAAAAGCGCCGGTCATTTGAAGGAATTATGCATGCACGACGAAATCCTGTGTCTTGGGCTCTTGCGCCTGTATCCCGAACGGCACCGGGCCTGTTGGCGGGGCCGCGAAGTCTCCCTGACCCTGCGCGAATACGCCATTGTCGCGCACATGGCCCGGCAACCGGGCCGGGACCTGCAATACCGCTGTCTTTATGACGTTGTCCGCGGCGCCGGCTTTGCCGCCGGCGTTGGAGCGGAGGGCTATCGCGTCAACGTGCGGGCTTTTATCAAGCGCATCCGGCGCAAATTCCGCGATATCGACCCGAAGTTCGATGCCATCGAAAACTACCCCCGCTTCGGCTATCGCTGGCGCTCCGTCCAGGAGGGTCGCAGTTCTGAAACACTTAGCATTTGAGCCGCACCCATTGAACCAAGATTACTGACGATTGGGACGGCGGGTAACAAACGGCCATCTCGTTTTTAAAAAACTTTAGATCTAATCGAAATAATTGCTTGTGAAATATATAGATATTTTCTATATGTTCCATGTGACGGCAACAGTAAAAAAAGCAGCAGCCAAGACCATCAATCGCATGGGCCGTAATGATGCTAAGCGAATTCTGGCGGCCATCAGGGCTCTGGGCGACAACCCCGATATGAAGGGCGCAGGTAAGATCAAAAATACCAATACGCTTTACCGCTATCGTGTTGGCGGTCGTCGCATAATCTTTAGCAGAGAAGGCTACGATATCGATATCCTCGATGTGATGGCGCGGGGCCAATCCTACGATATCCGCCGTCTACAAAAACTGGACAAGGACTGAGACAATGGCACCGAAAAACAACCCAAGTGGCCCCGATGTTGGCGTCATGCTAGGTCCGGACGGTCGCCTTAAGGCCGTGGTGGATTTCGATTACCTTTATGAGCTGGCAAAGAAGGCAGGGGAAGCGGCGCCGATTAGTGATACTTCCGCTTTTCTCCGTGACGCCATAAAAAAATTCGCTGCTCAGCACGAGCTTGAGGACGAAGATGCTATCGATATCGCGGCGGCGAAGGCCGCGATGCATGATGAATCACTGCCCCTCGATGTTGCCGAGAAAATCATCAACGGCGACAACCCCATCAAGGTCTACCGCAAGTATCGCGGTCTCACACAAAAAGCGCTGGCCGAAATTGTTGGCTCGAAGTCCATCTACATTTCACAGATTGAAACCGGACACCATTCCCCATCACTCAAATTAGTCGGCAAGATCGCCAAGGCCCTGGACGTCACCATTGACGATTTGGTCGACTGAATATTGCACTTGCCGGCATGGCCTCCGGCGTTGACCGATGGGGCGTGGCGGCATAGCTTCACGGCCTTGATTTCGGCAATGGAGGGGCGCCCGACCAAAATGTCCAGCCCGGACCCCATGACCACGGAGGGCCAAAGCGCGATCCCTTCGCTGGACCGTCTGTTGCGCGAACCCGCGTTGGCGCAGCTGTTGTCGCGGACGGGACGGCCATTGGTGCTGGAGGAGGCGCGGGCGGAATTGGACCTATTGCGCGGGAATTTACGCCGGGGTCTGACGGCCGATGCCAGCCTGGACGGCCTGGCTCGGCGGATCGAGGCGCGGGTGGGCGCCGCGCTGCGGATGTCGTTGCAACCGGTCTTCAACCTGACCGGCACGATTTTGCACACAAATCTGGGCCGGGCGCCTCTGGCGGAGGAGGCGGTCGAGGCCATGTCCGCCGTTGCCCGAGGTGCTGCAAATCTGGAGTTTGACCTGGCCAAGGGCAAGCGTGGCGACCGGGACGATCATGTGGCGGATTGGCTGTGCCGGCTGACCGGCGCGGAAGCGGCCACGGTGGTCAACAACAACGCCGCCGCCGTTCTGTTGATGTTGAATACCCTGGCCAACCGCCGGGAAGTTCCCGTTTCGCGCGGTGAATTGATCGAAATCGGCGGAGCTTTCCGGATGCCCGAGATCATGCGCCGGGCCGGCTGCCGTCTGGTCGAGGTGGGCACCACCAACCGCACCCATTTGCGTGATTTTTCCGAGGCCCTGACGCCGCGCACCGGCGCCTTGATGAAGGTCCATACCTCGAACTATGTGGTGCAAGGTTTCACTGCGGAGGTTCCCGATACGGCTCTGGCCGCCCTGGCCCATGAACATGGCCTACCCTACATCGTCGATCTGGGCAGCGGCGCCTTGATCGATATGGAGGCCCTGGGCCTGCCGCACGAGACCACGGTGCGCGAAACCCTGGCCCAGAGCGCCGATCTGGTGAGTTTTTCCGGCGACAAGCTGTTGGGCGGACCGCAGGCGGGATTGATCGCCGGACGGGCCGAGTTGATTGCCAAATTGAAGAAAAACCCCCTGAAACGGGCCCTGCGGGTCGATAAAATGACCATGGCGGCCCTGGCCGCGACATTACGCCTGTATGCCGACCCTAAGACGCTGAAAACCCGGTTGCCGACCCTGCGCCTGTTGACCCGGCCCCTGGCTGACATTCAGGCCCTGGCGGAACGGCTGCGGCCGGTGTTACAGGACCGGCTGGGCGAAGGATCGCGGGTGGACATCGCGCCGTGCGCCGGGCAGATCGGCAGCGGTTCCCTGCCCGTCGAAAGCCTGGACAGCATCGCGCTGACAATCACGCCCGCCCGGAAGGACAAACGCGGAACGGGCGGCAAACTGAAACGCCTGGCGGCGGCCTTCCGCGCCTTGCCGGTGCCCGTGTTGGGGCGAATTGCCGGCGACGCCTTGCATTTCGATCTCCGCTGTTTGGAGGATGAAACCGCCTGGCGGGCGCAATTGCCGGAATTGCGAGTCGAATAGGCCATGATTATCGCCACCGCCGGCCATGTCGATCATGGCAAGACAACCCTGGTGCGGACCTTGACCGGGGTCGATACCGACCGCCTGCCGGAAGAGAAACGGCGCGGTCTGACCATCGATCTTGGCTTTGCCTATCAGGAGATTGAGCCCGGCATCGTCATGGGGTTCGTCGATGTGCCGGGGCATGAGCGCTTCGTGAAGAACATGCTGGCCGGCGTCGCCACCATTGATTTCGCCTTGCTGGTGGTGGCGGCCGATGACGGCGTGATGCCGCAGACGGAGGAACATCTGGCGATCCTGGGCCTGTTGGGCATCTCCCTGGGCGCCGTGGCGGTAACCAAGATCGACCGCGTTGAGCCCGAGCGCGTGATGGAAGTGCTGGAAGAGGTCGAGCTCATACTGGACGGCACGCCGCTGGCGGGCAGCCCGCTGTTTCCCGTGTCGGGCGAGGTTGGAACCGGGATGGAGGAATTGCGCCAGCATTTGGAGGCGGCAACCCGCGGCCACGCGGACCGCGCCGTGGCGGGGCATTTCCGCCTGTCAATCGACCGCGCCTTCACCATTCCCGGCGCCGGTCTGATTGTCACGGGGGCGGTGTTTTCCGGGCAGGTTAGTGTCGGCGATCATTTGATCCTGGCAGCCCAGGGCAGGGAACGGCCCATCGAGGCGCGGGTACGCGGCCTGCGCGCCCTAGACCGGGAGGCCGAGTTCGGCCGCGCCGGACAGCGCTGCGCCATCAACATCGCCGGCGCCGATGTGCATCAATCCGCGGTCAGCCGTGGCGATTGGCTGATGGCGCCGCCGATCCACGCGCCGGTGCGGAAATTCGACGCCAGGGTCAAGGTTTTGGACGGCGAGGCCAAGCCCCTGGCCCACTGGACCCCGGTGCATCTGCATCTGGCGGCGGCGGACGTTACGGGGCGTATCGCCGTGTTGGGACAGCGCCGCATCGCCGCCGGCGAGGACGCCCTGGCGCAATTGGTGCTGGACGCGCCCGTGGGGGGCCTGTTCGGCGACCGCTTTATACTGCGCGATCAATCCGCCCAGCGTACCATCGCCGGCGGCATGGTGATCGACCCCTTTCCGCCCCGCCGCGGCCGGGCCCGGCCGGACCGATTAGCGATGTTGCGGGCCATGGAGAGCGAAACGCCGGCCGGGGCCCTGGCGGCCATGACGGCGGCGCCCAATAACGGCATCAATCTGGCGCGGTTCGCCCAAACAAGAAATCTGGCCGGCGTCGAAGCTGAAACACCGCGCCAAATCGAGGGGCTGGTCGTCCTGCCCGCCGATGGCGGCGATCTGGCCGTCTCGGAACGTCATTGGCGGGATATGGAACAGGCCATCCTGGCCGCCCTGGGCGCCTGGCACCTGAAACAACCCGAAGCCGTTGGCCCCAACGACCATGCCCTGCGGACCGCCCTGGCCGCGCCCCCCGCCCCGGCCCTTTTGGCCGCCGCCATCGCCTATCTGGTGGCACGGGGTGGAATTATCCGCGATGGCATATCCCTGCGCCTGCCCAGCCACAGTCCCCGGCCTTCGGATTCCGACCTGGAGCTTTGGAAACAAGTGGCGCTGATCCTGGAAGCAGGCGGCATCCGCCCGCCGCGCGTCCCCGAGGTGGCGGAGGAGTTGAAAATGGAACCCAAACGGCTGGAAGCCTTTCTCAAGCGGTGCGCCCGCCAGGGCCGGCTCATGGCCGTGGCCCCGAACCGTTTTTTTCCCCCGGCCGCGGTTCGGCAATTGGCCGATGTGGTCGAGGGGCTGTGCGCCGCCGCCGGCGAGGACGGCTTCACGGCGGCCACCTTCAAGAACGAAACCGGGATTGGCCGCAATGTCGCGATCGAGGTTTTGGAGTTTTTTGATGCCTCCGGACTGACCCGGCGTCAGGGAAATATTCGCCATTTACGCCGTCCGGCAACCGAGATTTTTGGCGAAGGCTGAGACCGGTTCCCAAGCCGGCCGCCAAACCGGCCAGCGTCGGATTTGTTCATCAAGAAATTTAGGATAATTGCGATAAGTCATTTCAAAGATTAGGTCGAACGGCGCGAGACCACCCGTGGGCGAATTCTAGACCAATTTCGGGATTGAAATTGTCGATCAAGGTCGCGACGGCGGCCCGGCGCGCTCTTGCGCACAAGCGTGAGCGAAGAGAGCGAGGCCCGATTCATTCAATCTCTAAATGAGCTCAGTAACCTTCGTTATCAAACAGATATTAACGTTAACCATTTGTTAACTATTATCCTTCAGTTTTCGCTAACACTTTGTGAATAACTCTGTGGATAAAGCGATGGAACCGACCCAAAAAATCCGACCCTGTAGTCCCTATCTGCAACGGCCGCTGCGGTCCCTGGATCAGGCAATGAAAGATCAGGCAGCCGTCAGCCGTCTGGACCATGAAAGCCGGATAAAGGAATTCGTGCCTGCGAATTTGTGGGCCCGCTTTCGGAAGTGGCCTGGTAAATAGGGCGGAATTAAATCTGGCGGCCCGCCTTGTCCCAATAGGGTTGACGTAACTTCCGTTTGAATATTTTCCCTGTATCCTCCCGCGGCATGGCGTCGTGGAAGGTGACCTCGCGCGGCACCTTGTATGACGAGATATGCGCCTTGAGGTAATCGCGCACCGCGTCCCCGGTCAGGCTGACGCCCGGTAGCGTTTCGACGGCGGCGGCGACGGACTCACCAAAATCCTCGTGCGGAATGCCGAATACGGCGCAATCCTGCACGCCGGGCATGTCCTGCAAGGCGGCCTCGATCTCGGCGGGGTAAATATTGACGCCCCCCGATATGATCATGTCCCGCTTGCGGTCGTTCAGAAAAACATAGCCGTCTTCGTCGATGTAGCCCACATCGCCGTTGGTGACCATGCCGTCGCGCTCGATCTCGGCCCGCTTGTCTTCCTTGTTGTGATAGGTGAAATCGGACAGATCGTTCAGGTTCATATAAATCTCGCCGCTTGCCCCCACCGGCAGGAGGTTGGCGTCATCGTCGTAGATCTTCACCGTGGTGCCGTCGAGCGGCCGTCCTACCGTGCCCGGCTTGGTCATCCAATCAACCGAGTTGACCACGGTGACGACGCCGGCCTCGGTGGAGCCGTAATATTCGTAAATCACGTCTCCCCACCATTCAATCATCCGCTTCTTGGCCTCGGGGGGACAGGGCGCGGCGCCATGGATGACGTGTACCAGGGAGGAGAGATCGTATTTCGCCTTGACCTCGTCCGGCAGGCGCAGCATGCGCATGAACATGGTGGGAACGACGTGCATATGGCTGATTTTGTGCTCGTCGATGGCCCGCAGCAGATCTTCCGGATCGAACCGGGGCAGCAGATGGATATCGTTGCCCAGGGCCATGGCGATGGAGGCATAGGCGCCCGGCGCGGAATGATACATCGGCCCGGTCATGGCGACCGTGCCGCCTGACCGGATGCCAAATGAGCGCAGGGCCATCTCGGCGATACGGGCCTGCCGCTCGGCCGAGGTTGGCTCCCGCCGCACGCCCTTTGGATTGCCCGTGGTGCCGGAGGTATAGATCATGCTGCCACGTTGCGGGGGCGGCTCGCCCGTCAGGGGTTGGCAGCCGTCACGCCAGGTTTCGTAGTCCGTCATGCCGCCTGGCACCGCGCATAATTCCGACGGTACGCCATAGGCGCCGGCAATCTCGGGTGGCGTGGCGCAGACGATGACCGGCACGCCGGCGGGTAGATGGGAGGCCACGCCGGGCAACAGATCCGCGTGCGCGATAATCACCTTGGCGCCAGAATCCGTGAACATATAGCTGGCTTCCTCGGCCGTCGCGTGCCAGTTCACCGGTACCGCATAGGCGCCCGTCAGATTGCCCGCGATCTTGGTTTCCAGCATGGCGATATCGTTGCGCATGAAGGTGGCGAAACTGTCGCCGTCGCCGACGCCAAGGGCTTGCAGGGCGGCGGCGGTCTTGGCGCCGTTCAGCGAAACCTGGTCCAATGGCACCTTGCGCGGGCCGCTATAAACGAAATATGTCATGGGAATTCCCGGTTAGGATTTTTGTTTCAGATGTTCGGCGAAGACGCGCAGGGTTTCGGCCATGGTGCGGTTCTTGTCAATGGTTTCGCGGGTTTCCGCCGCCAGCGGCGTCGCCGCCATCAGGCGCAGCATCCATGCCGCACCCCGATGAAAGTCACCGGTGACGCCAACAGCCTCGAAAGTCTCGGCGATCTCTTCCATTTCCGGCCACCAGCGTTCGGAATCCGCCGGTAAATGGGAAATCCGGCTTTGCATGTAATCCCAGGCATCGCCCTGGCTGAAACTAAGTTCGGCGCCCAATTCATCCAACAGGCCCAGCGCTTCCGCCGCCGTCGCCACCGTGGCCAGCAAGGAAAAACGCCCCTTGTTCAAGCCGCTGTAAAGCATCTTCAAGGCCGAGGCACCGCCGATTTCGGCACCGACGCCCTTGACCACGATGCCCTCCACCGCCAAGGCGTCCGCCGGCCCCAGATCGGGTCCGGAGATGTAGAACCGCGCCGGTTGCGGCCCCTTGCCGGGCGCCAGGCCGATAATGCCGCCGTCAATGCAGGGCGCCCCCGCCCCGGCCACGATCTCGGCAATTCTTATGGCTTTCGCGGGCGCGATGGCATTGCAATCCATATAGACCGGATGGCTGCCGGCGCGGGCCATGGCGGCGGCAACGGCTTCGGCCAGTCCGACGGCGGCGGCGGGCGGCAGAATGGACAGGACCAAGGCCGCCTCTTCAACCACATGGTCAAGACCGGGCAGATCGCGGAAGCCGCAGCGTTCGGCCCGGGCCCGGCTGGCCTCGCTGCGCCCCGCCAGGCAGGTCACCACGTCGTGGCCGGCCTGGGCCAGGGCCTGGCCCACGCCACTGCCCATGTCACCCGGGGCGATGACGGCGATGGTTTGCCTCTCCATGATGTCAGGCGGCGTGGGCGCCGCGCAGCACCCTGCCCGGCAGTTCACCGTCCGGGCCGACGGCGTCCGTATTGTCCTCGCGGATCACCGTGCCATTGACGATAACGGCCTGAATGCCCTTGGCCTGGGCCACCAGGCGGTCCTGGCCCGCGGGCAGGTCATGGACCCGGCTCAACGCGGAGGCGCCGACCTCTTCGGGGTCCAGCAGCACGACGTCGGCGGGCCGGCCCTGGGCCAGCAGGCCGCGATCGGACAGGCCCATCAGCTCGGCCGGTTTCTGGGTCAGCATATGCACCGCCCGTTCCAGGGGCATGGCGCCCTCGTCGCGGCTCCAATGGCCCAAAAGGTGCGTCGAATAGCAGGCATCGCAAAGCTGGGAAGCGTGCGCGCCGGCATCCGAAAGGGCGACGATGGTGTTGTCATCCGCCAACAATTCACGTACCTCCGCCTGATCGTAATTGATCAGCGGGATACGGAAGCGGGCCGCGAAATTGCTGTCGATGGACATATCCAGGGCCAGATCGATAGGGTCCTTGCCCAGTTCGGCGGCGACCTCGGTCAGGGGGCGTTCTTCCAGCGAGGGATCGCCGGGCGCGGTGGAGATAACGGCCCGCTGGGCCCAGCCGGCCAGCATGTGCTTGGTGCCGGGTGCCGTGTCGGCCCGAAAATTCTGGCGGAAGCCGTCGTCGGCATAGATGGCTTTCTTGCCGTGGCGGTCCGTCCGCATGGTTTCCTTGAAGAGAGGCCGCATCTCAAACGGGAAGGGCTCGCCGAAATCGAAATCGAACATGATCGGGCGGCAGGCCACCTGCGGTACGATGTGCAGTCCCTCGGCCCGTTGTTCCGCCGTGCGCTTGAGATGTTTCACATGCGAGCCGGGGCCCGACAAGCCGGCCAATAGGGCGGTCCAGGTCACGCTCACGCCGTGACGGCGGGCCAGTTCGCTCATCTCGTCATGAAACAACGTTCGGCCGATCGTGCATTGCATGATGCCCCGCCCCGACCCCGCCATGGCGCCCACCAGGGCATCAAGCTCGGAAAACGCCGCCAGGCGCGATGGTATGGGCCGGCCATCAAATGAATTATGGGTGGCGGCTTGCGAGGTGGAAAAGCCAATGGCGCCCGCCGCCATGGCCTGGCGGACCAGGTCGGCCATGGCCGCGACCTCCCGCTCCGTCGCCTCCCGCTCCATGGCGTCGTCGCCCATGACGTAGATGCGCAGCGGCGTATGGCCGATAAAAGCGGCCAGATTGATGGCCACGCCGCCGCCCTGCACGGTATCGAGATATTCCGGGAAGCTCTCGAACGGCCAATCCAGGCCCAGGCCGGCCTCCAGCGCCTCGTAGCTCATGCCCTCGACCTTCTCCAAGGTCTTCATGATGCCCTGGCGGTCGGCGGGGCGCATGGGCGCGACGCCAAAACCGCAATTGCCCATGACCGCCGTCGTCACCCCATGCCAGGGGGAAATACTCACCATCCGGTCCCACAGCACCTGGGCATCGTAATGGGTATGGATATCGACAAAGCCGGGACAGACCACCAGGCCCCCCGCGTCGATGGTCCGACCGGCCTCTCCCTTGGCCGCGCCCAAAGCCACCACGCGGCCATCCTTGAC
>JAYGEB010000097.1:0-6154 GCA_046582595.1 Alphaproteobacteria bacterium
TCTCCGGTCTGCGCGCCAGCACCCTGCGGGTTGCCTATGGCACCTCGAAAGCCGGGCTGATGCACTTGACCAAGCAGCAGGCCGCCGAACTGGGCGAGGTCGGCATCCGCGTCAACGCCGTCTCTCCCGGACCCGTCGACACGGCGATGGCCAAGGCGGTGCACGGCCCGGCCATCCGCGCCGACTATCACGACGCTATTCCCCTGAACCGCTATGGCCTGGAACACGAGATCGCGGACGCCATTTGGTTTCTATGCAGCGACCAGGCCAGCTATATCACCGGGCAAACCCTGGCCGTCGATGGCGGCTTTGGCGCCGTTGGTATTGGATTGCGCGGCCTACGGGAAGACCGGTAGGTTTATCTTGCTGATTCTTCATTTGTCCAAAAGGAGATCGAAATGACCATGGAATTAACGATGCTGTTCTGGGCCGTTATTTTGACATTTGTGCAGGTCGTGGTGGCCGTGCTTTTGGCCATGGCCCAAGTCGGCGTGCCGGAAATTGCCGGCAACAGGGAAGGTTTGACCACAAGCGCCATGGCGGGCCGCGCCAAACGGGCCCATATCAATATGTTGGAGAACCTGCCTCTGTTCGCCATCCTGGTATTGGTGGTGCACATGGCCGGCTTGAGCACCGAGCAAACGGTTCTGGGCGCGCAGATTTTCGTCATCGCCCGTCTGGTCTACGCTCTGGTCTACATCATCGGCGTACCCTGGCTTCGCACCGGTATCTGGACTGTTTCGGTTGTCGGCATGGCCATGATCGCCTGGCCCATACTGGCCGCCTAGACGGAAGGCCCAGACAGAAGGCCTTGCCGCCTCTCCCCGTATTTCGTAAGAATGGCTTGACTGTGCGAAAATAATAATTACGTCGGGGGGCGTGGGATTGATTGCGGACGGCCTGGAGACGGGCGGACGGATAGTGGCGTTTTCCGAGGTGCCGCCTCGGACTTCAGACCCTCTCGGATGACGGCTTTGGACAGCAAGAATAATCCGCCCAGCGGGCGGGACAGGCGCCCCGAAAGAGCCGATTTGGGATGCGGCGGGGGGGATGATGCACCACGCCGCTCCGAAATCCAATTCGCCCGCATTTTTCAACAGAGCCCCGTCCGTCTGACAATTTCGGATGCGGACACCGGCGAATTTATCCAAGTCAATGATATCTGGTGCGAAACCTTTGGCTACAACCAAGCCGAAGCCATTGGCAAAGCGCCGGTGGAACTGGGTCTGTTGCAACCCAAAGACAGCCAACGCCTTCTCCAAACCTTGGAGAAAGACGGCAAGGTCCGCGATTTCGAAGCCCGGATGAAAACCAAGAACGGGCAAGTGCTGACGGTGCTATATTCCGGTGACCTGATCGAATTCGATGGGGCGGTCAGGCTATACAGTACGATTGCCGATATCACCGGGCGCCGCGAGCTTGAGGCCGCCCTGCGCCTGAGCGAAGCGCGGTTTCAGGATTTCGCGGAAATCGGCTCCGATTGGCTGTGGGAAATGGACGCCGATCTCCGCTATACCCATTTTTCCGACCGCTTGCGGGAACTGACCGGCATCTCTCCCGACCGGTCCCTGGGCCGAACCCGGCAACAGGCTGTTCGCGGCAAGGAGGAAGACGAGCGTTGGCGGCTTCATCAGGCGGATCTCGACAAGCGCCGGCCGTTCCGTGATTTTCGCTATACCTACACCCGCGATGATGGCCGCAAACTTCATTGGTCGGTCAGCGGCAACCCTATTTTTGACGACGGGGGCGTTTTTCAAGGCTACCGCGGCACGGGCACGGATTTCACGGCCGAAGCCGAAGCACGGGAGCAGGCGATCGAACTGCAACAACGTTTCATCACGGCGGTGGAACACATTCCGCTGGGCATAGCCCTCTATGACGATAATGACGGCTTGGTCCATTGCAACAAACTCTATCGCAATACCATCAAGGATGTGCCCGAAGCGGCAACGCCGGGCGTGACCTTCGAGACGTTGTTGCGGGCCCGCGTGGCGCGCGGCGAAGTTGGCAATATTGGCGGCGATGAAGAGGCTTGGATACAGGCCCGCATGGAACGTCATCGAAATCCGGGCGAGGCGATGGAAATAGCCCTCAACCAAGGCCCCTTTCAAGTGCGGGAACATCGAACGCCCAATGGCGGCACCCTGGTTATCATGACCGACATTACCGAACGGCAAGCCGACGAGCAAAGTCTGCGCCAGGCCAAGGAGGTAGCCGAACTTGCCGATCGCGCCAAATCGGAGTTCCTGGCCAACATGAGCCATGAATTGCGCACGCCGCTGAACGCCATTATCGGCTTTTCCCAAATGCTGAGCATGGATCTGCACGGCAATCTGAACGAAAAGCAAAGAGAGCAGATCGACTACGTGGTCAAATCCGGCGAACATCTGTTGGACCTGATTAACGACATTCTCGATATTTCCAAGATCGAGGCCGGCGGCGCGGAATTATCGGAAGAGCCGATCCAGATCGACATCATGGTCTCGGACTGTGTCAACATGGTGAAGGCCAAGGCCGCCGAGACCTCCCTTGGGCTCGAAACGGAAATTCAGGCCGATTTGCCCATGCTCCATGGCGATTTGCGCATGATCAAGCAAATCCTATTGAACTTGCTGTCCAACGCCATAAAATTCACGGCCCCCGGCGGTCAGGTCAAGGTCGCCGCCGAATGGGACGAAAACCGTTTATGTATTGACGTGGTCGACAACGGTATTGGCATCGCAAGCGCCGATTTGCCCCGCGCCATGTCCACCTTCGGCCAACTGGATACAGCCATGAACCGCGCCGGTGACGGCACGGGCCTGGGGCTGCCCCTCGCCGCCACCCTGGCTGAACTTCACGGCGGCGGGCTGGAAATCAACAGCGAGCCAGGCGTTGGCACCACGGCGCGGATCTGGTTCCCCAAGGAGCGCCTGCGGGCGTTGGACACGTCTTCTTGAGAGATGTTCCGAATTCCCGTTGCCCAAATTACGAGGACGCCATGAAATTTTTGCAGCCACCCAATTGGCCCCGCCCCAAAGGTTATAGCAACGGCATCGCGGTCCGCGGCGAAATGGTGTTCCTCGCGGGAATAATTGGCTGGAACGCGGCGGAGGTTTTCGAAACGGAGGACTTCGCCGGTCAGGCCCGGCAATGTTTCGCCAACATCACGGTCCTGTTGGCCGAGGCCGGCGCCAAACCGGAACATGTGGTGCGGCTGACCTGGTATGTCAGGGACCGGGCCGAATATCTCGCCGCCGGCAAGGCCCTGGGCGCCGCCTACCGGGAGTATTTTGGCCGGCATTATCCGGTCATGGCGGTGATTGTCGTCGAAGGCTTTGTCGAACCGGGCGCCAAACTGGAAATCGAGGCGACGGCGGTCATTCCAGATTAGGACCGGATTAATATTGTTTGGGTACCAAACAATATTGCCGTATACTAGCCCTCCAAATCTCAGGAGGGCCACTGGTGAGCCACTGGAGAGCCGCGGGACAGTCGTTGTGAAAACGATCCTTTCACTCACTCTGAATGGTGTCGTCCGGGACGATGTGGTGCCCGACAACATGCTGCTGGTCGATTACCTGCGCGAAAGGGCCGGCCTGACTGGCACAAAAATCGGTTGCGACGGCGGCGAATGCGGGGCCTGCACCGTTTTGATCGATGGCCGGCCCCGCCATGCCTGCCTGACCCTGGCCGCGACCTGCGGCGGCGGGAACATTGAAACCATCGACGGCCTGTCCCGGGACGGCCGGTTGACGGCCATCCAGCGCGGTTTCAACGAAAAATTGGGTTCCCAATGCGGCTTTTGCACGCCTGGCATGATCATGGCGTCCGAGGCCCTGCTGCGGCGCGATGCCAACCCCGATGAGGATGCCATACGGGCCGCCCTGGCGGCCAACATTTGCCGTTGCACGGGGTATGTGAAGATCATCGAGGCGGTCCGGTTCGCGGCCCAGGAGCTTGCCCACGGGGAGCACCAAAAATGAACGATATGACCCCGGTACAAACCATCGGCGTCGCCCGGCCCCTGGTCGACGGCCCGGAAAAAACCACCGGCAAGGCAAAATACGCGGCCGACTTCGACGCGGCCGGGGCCCTGGTCGGCCGTATTCTGCGCAGTCCCGTGGCCCACGCCAACATCGTGTCGATGGATACCTCCCAGGCCGAGGCCCTGCCCGGCGTCATGGCGGTGGTGACCCAAGCCGATTGCGCCGACAGCTATGGCGTGTTGCCCATCGCCATGAACGAATGGGCCCTGGCGCGGGCCAAGGTCCGCTACCGGGGCGAGCCGGTGGCGGCGGTGGCGGCGGTGGATGTGGCGACCGCGCAACGGGCGCTGGATCTGATCGAGGTCGCCTACGAGGAACTGCCCGCCTATTTCACGGCGGAGGCGGCCCGCGCCGAGGGCGCCGTCCTTTTGCACCAGGACAAGCCGGGCAACATCGAACGCGATGTGGAGTTCGATCTGGGCGATGTGGACCAGGACCTGGCCGAGGCCGATCTGGTGCGCGAGATCGATGTGCACTGCGCCGAAGTCTGCCAGGTGCAGATGGAACCCCACGCCGCCTTCGCCGAATACGATCCTGGCCGGGAGCTCCTGACGATCCGTCCCTCCACCCAGGTGCCCTACTATGTGCATAAGATGCTGGCCCGCACCCTGGCCATGGCCGAAAGCAAGATCAGGGTGATCAAGCCCCATATCGGCGGCGGTTTCGGGGCCCGTACCGAGACCTTGCAAAGCGACCTGATCGCCGCCCTGCTGGCGCGCAAGGCAAGGGGCACGGTGAAGGTGGTGTTGAGCCGGGAAGAAACTTTCATCACCCATCGCGGCCGGCCCGAATCCCAGATCAAGATGAAGGTCGGGATGAAGAAAGACGGCACCATCACGGCGGTGGATTTTTCCGCGGTGCAGCGCGGTGGGGCCTACAGCGGTTACGGTATTGTCACCATTCTCTATGCCGGCTCCATGATCTATGGCCTCTACGACATCAAATCCGCGCGTTTTAACGGCTACCGTGTATTGACCAACACGCCCCCTTGTGGCGCCTTTCGCGGCCACGGCACGGTGAAGACGCGGTTTGCCTTTGAAAACCTGATCGACGGCATGGCGTCGGAACTGGGGTTGGATCCCTTTGCCGTGCGCCGGGCCAATCTGTTGGTGGCCCCGACCATGACCGAGAACGATCTGCTGGTGAACAGCTATGGCCTGGACCAATGTCTGGACTGGGCCGAGAAAGCCAGCGGCTGGAAAGAACGCAAAGGCAGGCTGGGGCCCAACAAGGGCCTGGGCATGGCCTGCTCCCATTATATTTCCGGCGCCTCGAAACCGAAACATTGGACCGGCGAACCCCATGCCACGATCCATCTGCGCCTGGATTGGGATGGCGGCATCACGCTTCTGACTGGCGCGGCGGAGATCGGCCAGGGCTCCTCCACCGTGATCGCGCAATGCGCGGCGGAAACCCTGGGCGTGGACATGAGCCGCATCCGCGTCATCGCCGCCGACAGCGCCATCACGCCCAAGGACAACGGCTCCTATTCCAGCCGGGTCACCTTCATGGTCGGCAATGCCGCGATCGAGGCGGCCCAGAACCTGAAGGCCAAGTTGGTGGAGGCCGCGGCCCGGAAACTGGAAATCGCCCCGCAGGACGTGGAATGTCTGGGCGAGGTGTACCGCGGCGGCAAACAGGACCAGGGCCTGACCTTCGATGAAGTCGCCCTCGCCGCCCTGGAAGGCGAAGGAACAATTACCGTGAAAGGGACTTACGACACCATCCCCGAATCCTGGGGCGGACGGAAATACCGCGGCGCGGCCATCGGCGGCACCATGGCCTTCAGTTACGCCGCACAGGTGGTCGAGGTCACGGTGGACCCGCATACGGCGGAGATAACGGTGGACAAGGTCTGGGTGGCCCATGATTGCGGCAAGGCCCTCAACCCCCTGGCCGTGGAAGGCCAGGTCCAAGGCTCGGTCTGGATGGGCATGGGGCAGGCCCTCTCGGAAGAGACCAAATATCATGAAGGGCTGCCCATCGCCGCCAACATGCTGGATTACCGGGTGCCGACGATCATGGAATCGCCGCCCATCGAGGTCGGCATCATCGAGGCCGCCGATCCCCACGGCCCGTTTGGCGCCAAGGAAGCCGGCGAAGGTTCGTTGAGCGGTTTCCTCCCC
>JAYGEB010000113.1:0-2081 GCA_046582595.1 Alphaproteobacteria bacterium
CCCGTACTTTGGGGACACGTAACAAGTACATGTCCCCAAACCACTCCGCCGGGGCAAATCGTTGGGGTGACCAGGGGGAGATGTACTCGTTACGTGTCCCCCTGGTCATTGAAGCTCCGCGCCAAATCGACAATCGTGGGATTTTCGCCGCACAGGGCGCAGCTTGGGTCGGGCTTGACGCGCACGGTACGGAACTCTCCAGCCAGGCCGTCGTGGATCAACAGGCGGCCCGAGAGGCTTTTGCCGATGCCGAGGATTTCCTTCAGCATTTCCGTCGCCTGCATGGTGCCCATCACGCCGGCCATGGCGCCCAGCACGCCGCCCTGGGAACAGGAGGGAATGGCATCGGGTGGCGGCGGTTCGGGAAAGATGCAGCGATAGCACGGGTTGGGCGGCCCCAGATAAGCCTTGTAGGTGGAGAGCTGGCCGTCAAAGCGCAGCACGGCGGCCGAGACCAGGGTTTTTTTGGCCAGGAAACAGGCATCGTTGAGCAGGAACCGGGTGTCGAAATTGTCCGAGCCGTCGGCGATGATATCGTAATCCGCCAGCAGGTCCATGACATTGTCCGGGTTCAGGCGCATCCGGTAGGGCACCAGGGAGACCTCGGGGTTCAGGGCGGCGGCGCGGTCCTTGGCGCTGTCCACCTTGGCCCGGCCGATGTCGGGGGTGCCGTGGGCGATCTGCCGTTGCAGGTTGGAAAGCGAGACCTCGTCGTCATCGACCACGCCGATGGTGCCCACCCCGGCGGCGGCCAGATACATCAGCAGCGGCGAACCCAGGCCGCCGGCGCCCACCACCAGCACCTTGGCCGCCAACAGCGCCGATTGGCCCACGCCGCCCACCTCTTGCAGCACGATGTGCCGGGCGTAGCGCTGGATCTGGTCTTCCCGTAATGTGCTCATGGTCCGCTCATGTTACCCCCCTGGCATGGCTCCCAGCAACAACGCGGGGTCGAGGCGTTGTTTGAACCAGTTCAGGCGCCAATCCAGGTGCGGGCCCGTGACCCGTCCAGTCATGCCCAAGGTGCCGATCACCTCGCCCTGGCGGACGAATTGGCCCCGTTTCACCGTCACCGAATGCAGGTGGGAATAGACCGAGGTCAGGCCCTGGCCATGATCCAGCATCACCGTGCCGCCGGTGTAGTACAGATCATTTTTCGCCAAAGCCACCATGCCGTCGGTGGAGGCATGCACCGGCGTGCCCGTCTTGTTGGCGATATCGAGGCCATAATGCGGCCGCCGGGGCTTGCCGTTCAAAATACGCTGGCTGCCATAGATGCCGCTGATCCGCCCCCGCAGGGGCCAGATAAAGCCGCTTTCATGCCAGGGCGTGGATGTGTCCAGGCGGCGCACGGCGGCTATGCCCCGGTTTTCCCGGCGGATGCGGTCCAATACTGTTTTTGGCGGCGTCACCATTTTGGCGGGCAGACCGTCGATCCGCTCGGTCTGGTAAGTTCTGGCCTTGATGTTCAGGGTCACGCGGTGCCGGGTGCCACCGGATTCGCCGTCGAACCAATACAGCGGCGCGGAGGCGGCGAAATCCCGGCCGAAGCCAATGATAAACCCACCGTTCCGGTCGGCGCGGATTTCCCGGCCGAGGAATTCCATTTTCGCGCCGGGCGCCGCCGTGCCACGAACCAGGCCGCCTTGGACAAAATCGCCCCGCAACACCGGTGCCGGCGCCGCCGCCTCGGACACGGCAAAAGGCCAAACGGCAAGCGCGCAGAGCAGCCAAAAGCGCCAAACGACACGACGTAAAACCTTATTACCGTCATTGCCGGGCTTGACCCGGCAATCCAGGGCAACAAACTCAATTGTTCGCGGCCCTGGATGCCCGTGCCGAGCACGGGCATGACGTTTTTGGCGGAATCTAGGCAATTACATCCCTACTTTGTCATTGCCGGGCCCGACCCACTGCTGTCCGGTTTAATTTTATAGACCATGCGCATGACATTGATTCTACTCGTTATCAGACGTTTTGCCGCGTTTGAGACACGAAATGGAGATCAATGCCATGCGCCATCAGAATAGGATATTTCACTGTTTGCTCAAGCATATTCCACGCTCTCGCTTCCAACCGAT
>JAYGEB010000145.1:0-8034 GCA_046582595.1 Alphaproteobacteria bacterium
CATCGAGGAATTGATCGACGATCCGCGCTTTAACAGCCGCGACAAACGCATTGGCAACGAAGCCATCCTGATGCCCCTGATCCGGGCGGAGTTCTTGAAAAAAACGACCGCCCAATGGTGCGAACTGCTGACCGAGGCGGAGGTGATGAATGCCGCCATCTCCACCTACGACGATTACCTGAACGATGAACATGTCAGGGCGGTCGATAGCGTGGCCTGGGTGGAACATCCCGGCCTTGGCCGCCTGCCCATGGTCAACATACCGGGCCTGCCCCCTATCGAGGGCGCCGGCGAGATGACCGAATGCGCCCATATCGGCCAACATACCTCCGCCATCCTGGGCGAGGCGGGTTACGGCGCCGGCGAGATCGCCGAACTTCTGGCCAGCAACGCCGCCGGAGAGTATAGCGCCTGAGGCCGCAATGGAGCAGAGCCAACTGGATGGTTTGCAGCGCCTTGTCTTCGATGTGACAACGGCATTGGTGAAACCGTTTTTTGCCTTCAACCAACATGACTCTTTCTTGTATTGGCCGTTCCTCGGCGCCGCCCTGCTGCTGGCCGTCGCGGTCTTCCTCTTTCACCGCCGGGACGGTGACGGCAACTTTTTTCGCCGGTATTTCTCCCGCGCCGTCTGGGGTCATGTTTCCGCCAAGGCGGATTATAAATTTTACTACATCAACGGCGTGCTGTTCCCCGCCATCTTCGCGCCCTTGATCCTGTCCGGCGCCTGGCTGGGCGCCTGGGTCCGGGACGGCTTGACCCAGGCATTGGGCGGCAGTCCCGGCCAAGCGGCCGGTGGGTGGAGCATGGCGCTCTATACCCTGGTGTTTTTCCTGGCCTACGATTTTGGCCGCTATCTGGCGCATTTTGTCCAGCACCGCTTTGACGTTCTGTGGCATTTCCACAAGGTGCATCATTCGGCCGAGGTGTTGACGCCCTTTACCGCCTTCCGCGCCCATCCGGTCGATCTGGTCATCATGGCCACCTTTCCGGCCGCCGCCACCGGCATGGTCAACGGTATATTCAACTATTGGTCGGGTGGCACGGCGGGTCTCCATCTGTTCTTTGGCCTGCACGCCTTCATCTTCATCTACAATCTGGTGGGCAATCTGCGCCATACCCACGTCTGGCTCAGTTATGGCCCGGTGCTGAGCCAGATATTCATCTCGCCGGCCCAGCACCAAATCCATCACAGCATCGAGGAACGCCATTGGGGCCGCAATATCGGCTTTGCCCTGGCCATCTGGGACCGCCTGTTCGCCACCTTGTATATCCCAAAGGAGCACGAACAATTCGCCATCGGACTGGGCGATGGGACCGAAGGGCGCTATCACGGCGTCATCGGGATGTATTGGCAGCCGGTCCGGGACCTGTTCGGGATAAAAAGCGGCGGCCACAGGTTATCGGGGCGGAAAGGTTGACCGCCCCGCGCGCTTGGGCAATAACCGAGCCGCAAAAAAACCACAAATCAATGGCTCTGAAACATGAAACGAATTTTCTCCGGGGTACAGCCCACGGGCAACCTGCATCTGGGCAACTACCTGGGCGCCATCCGTAATTTCGCCCGCCTGCAGGACGATTATGACTGCATCTACTGCGTGGTCGATCTGCACGCCATCACCATGTGGCAGGACCCGGCGGAATTACAGGCCAATACCCGCGAGGTGACCGCCGCATATCTGGCCGCAGGCATCGATGCGAAACGCCATATCATTTTCAATCAAAGCCAGGTTCCCGCCCATGCGGAACTGGCCTGGATTTTCAATTGCGTGACCCGCCTGGGCTGGCTGAACCGCATGACCCAGTTCAAAGACAAGGCCGGCAAGCACCGGGAGACCGCCTCGGCCGGGCTGTACGTCTATCCCGCCCTCATGGCCGCCGATATCATGCTCTATAAGGCGACCCACGTGCCCGTGGGCGAGGATCAGAAACAGCATCTGGAGCTGACCCGCGACGTGGCGCAAAAATTCAACCATGATTTCGGCAAGGAGATATTTCCCATCGTCGAACCCTTGATCCATGGCACTGCCACAAGGGTGATGAGCCTGCGCGACGGCGGCAAAAAAATGTCCAAATCCGATCCCTCCAACTATTCCCGCATCACCATGACCGACGGCCCGGACGAAATCGCGCAAAAGATCCGCAAGGCCAAGACCGATCCCCTGCCCCTGCCCGAAACCGTCGAGGAATTCGAGGGCCGGCCCGAGGCCGCCAACCTGATCACCATCCATGCCGCCCTGGCCGATATCCCGGTGGCGGAAGTTTTGGCCGAATTTGGCGGTCGGCAATTCTCCGCCTTCAAGCAGGCCCTGACCGAACTGGCGGTGGAAAAGCTCGGCCCCGTGGGCCAGGAGATGCGGCGCCTGACCGCCGACCCCGGCCATGTGGACAGCGTCCTGAAGGATGGCGCCGAACGCGCCGCCGCCATCGCCCAGCCAGTCCTGCAAGAAGTCTATGAGGCCGTCGGCTTTTTGAATGTGCGTTAGGGATTGAGTCAATGGCCGTTGGTCATTCCCTCCAGCCGCCCTATGCCTTGCCGCCATCGCTGGAAGGCGGCATGTCCAAGGTGGGGTTTTCATCGAAAAAGCCGTCGGCCATCAGGGAAAATCCACACGTCACCACCGGCTGCACGGGAAAATCCTCCAGCCTGGGCAGATGCATGATGCCGAAGGTATGCCAGATCACGATGTCCGTGTTCTCGATATTCCGGTCCGCCTCCGTCCAGGCTTCAATGCCGTCGTCGCCGGAACTTTGGTTCACATAAACGCCGGCCGGATAGCGTTCGTCGGCCCGATACGGCGTCGCCCAGATGTGATGCCTGGTAAAGGCGGCCCGCTTGGCAAGCTTGGTATCGCCGTGGTTGAAGGGACGGACCATGCTGGGCGCCATCAACTTGTAGGCCGTATCGCCGCCCATGCGGTTTTTCCGGTTGGGATTGGTAATTTTCCAATAGCGCTCGGTCTCCGCATTGCGATTACGCCGCGCCGCGAGTTCCGAGCGCAGCACCGTTGTTTCGGCATGAAATGCATTGCCCCAGGGATTGTCATCGCCTTTCGGGTCCTGCACCACGTTGACCTCGACCAGAGTGTTCTCCGCGCCGTCGATGGCGGTGTCCAAACGGGCGCAAAACAGATGCAGGTGGTTTTGCGCCAGCACGCCGGGGCTGACCTGGGTGCCGTATTTATCGCCCGAGACATCGTTCATGCCGGCGGTGTTCATGATCCCGGTCAGCTTCACCTCCAGCTCCACCGTGCCGTCCAGATAGAGATTCCAAAAGAAGCCGTACTCATAATTGCCCACCGTCGCCACGGAGGAGATGATCAAGCGCCGGGAACGCCGGGTCTCCACGTCCATGGTCATGTAGTCGGTATGTTTCCACAGCATGCCGTCGTCTTCCTCATGCATGCAGATGGCGTTTTCGATCACCACCGGCGCGCCGGCGGTATCGTTCACCACGCCATCGAAATAGTGGATGTGACCCCGGCAGTCGCAGCCGATGCTCAACGAATTGGCCAGCCGGCCAATGCCGTATTCCCCCACGTCAAAGGCGTTCTTGCGAAAATGGCCATAACTGGGATCACCGTAAGGCACGACCATTTCGGCCACCGAGGCGCGATGCAGCACCGGCCGCTGCTCCGCTCCGTCAGTGAAACGCAAATCGTTCAGGACTAGCCCTTCGCGGGCATTGAACTCCACGTGAAACTGCCAGTTCAGCCAGCGGACCTGCTGGCCCTGGACGGTAAAACTTGCTCCATGCGGCTGGCTGATGGCGATGGCTTTCAGATCATCGCGGGTCATGGCCGAAATCCGATCATAGCGGACGGAATAATTCCGCTCGGCCATGGGTATATCGACCAAGGTCCGGTCCAGAACCTGGAGCACGGCGCCCTTGTTCAGATCATAAATGACATTCAGGCCTTCCACCGGATGGGCATAACCATTGTCGAAAGGGTCGTTTCGGTAATACGCCCAGCAATGCACGATGCGGTGCTCGGTTTCGTCCTCGAAACCGAAGTTGCCGGCGGAAAAGGGATCGACCTGGATGTTGCTCAAATCCGTGATGCCCCGGCGCGCCATGGCGGCGATGAAATCCTGGTTTTGCGCGACATTTTGCGCACAGGCGATGATCTCGTCGAGCATGACGGCGGTGCGGGCATTGGGAATAATGCTGGTGTTCAGCAATCCGCCGCCGTCCAGGTCAACGAGGCATTCCCGGACCGCGCCGGTATGGGTGTCGTAGATGCAAACAAAGGCCCGGCGCGGCAGCCGGCCGGCGCCGTCCCAGCCCCGCACCGCCGCCTTATCGGGATAGCGCAGCTCTATGGTTTCGAACTTCGTCGCGGCATTGAAATACTCGGCGCCCCGGACAACGTCCGCGGCCGCCTTGACCTCGTCGGCGGAAAGCGGATCCAGAGGGTGATAGGCCGCGATCCCGCCTTTTGTCATGATGTTCATAAATTCGCCTCCCATTTCATGCCGGTTTTTGCTTCGCCCGGATCGTAACTTCATCCCATCCCTTTGGGTACCTCCGCGTGAAGGGCCGACGCCGCGAAGAAAACTAGGCGGCCCGCGAGCGGTCGATATAATCCCGCAGGGCATAATACGAAGACACGATTGGCAGGAACCAGGCGTGGCCGGTGTAGAACGGCTTGGTGGGGAAGGGCAGTTCATCGAACGGACAGGGACGGTTCGCCTGGCCGAGAATTTTCAACGCCGTCTGGGTGCCCAGATAGGTCATCATGGCGACGCCGGCGCCGTTGCAGCCGGCCATGTAATGCACGCCGTCATGGCGGCCCATGTGCGGCAGAAAATCAAATGTGAAGGCGATCCCCCCGGTCCAGGCATGGCTGACCTTGATGCCTTCGAGCTGCGGGAACACATCCAGCATCTGGCGGTACAATATATCGGCGCGGTCGGCTGCGTCGCCGGGCGCCAGGCGGGCCCGGCCGCCAAACAGAACCCGCCGGCTATCGGGTGAAAGACGGTAATAGTTCAAGACCCGTTTTGTGTCGGCCATGGTGCGGTTATTGGGGATCAACGCCCCGATCTCGTCCTCCCCCCGCTCTTCCGTGGCGATGATATAGCTGGCGGCCTGGATCAGGCGGCGGCGCAGCCAGGGCGTCTTCTTGCCTGTGTAGCCGTTGGTGCAAAGCACCACGTCACGCGCCTTGACGATGCCCGCGCTGGTCGCCACCAAGTAGCCTTCACCCTCGCGACCGATGCCTTGCATGGGCGTATGGGCGCAAAGGGTGACGCCATTGTCCTGGCAGCGCCGCAACAAAGCCATTTGCAGCATGGCGGGATGCACGCTGCCCGAAGCCTCGACGGTCATGCCGCCGAAATAGAAATCCGTGGCGATTTCCCGCCGTTGTTCGCCGCGCGGCAACAGCGCCGCGCCGTAATCCCCCGCCGCGTTCAGGCTCGCCACCTTTTCCGCCATGGTTCCATAATGCGCCGGCGTATAGGCGCCGACGAAACGGCCGCAACGGACATAGTGGCAATCCAGCTTTTCCCGCTGGATCATGGTTTCCAGATTGCCCATGGCCTCGGCCCCGCCGGCCAGCAATTGTTGCATGCGCGCCTTGCCCAGGGCGCGTTCCACGGGGGATACGGCGCCCGCCGCCGGTCCCTTGCCGACATTGGTGCCGCTGACCCCGCCGCCATTGCGCGAGGAGGCGCCGTGGCCAAAGGCCGCCGCTTCCAACACCACCACATCGGTGCCGTTGCGCGCCAGTTCCAGGGCGGTCGAAA
This sequence comes from Alphaproteobacteria bacterium, assembly GCA_046582595.1. Taxonomy (GTDB): domain Bacteria; phylum Pseudomonadota; class Alphaproteobacteria. Next base: position 5,752 of record JAYGEB010000145.1, read on the forward strand.
GACCCGCATAGCCGCCGCCGATGACCACCACATCCGCTGCCTCGGGCAGCGGATCATTGATTTGCCGCGGCGGTGCCGCCTGCCACCAAAACGGGTCGGTCTTGAAGTCGTCGGTAAATATTGCGCCGGCCATGATGGCGCGCTATCGCGGCGCCAGACGCGCCGCGCGCAGGGCCGCGCGGCGCACCTTGCCGGCATCGTCGCGCAAGGGTTCGGTGACGAATTCAATCGTGCGGGGCAGCTTGTAGCGCACCAGATGCTCGTCTAAATGCGCCAACAATGTCTCGCCATCCAGACCGCCCGCCGGCACATCGACGATGGCATGCACCAGATTGCCCATATCCTCATCCGGCAAGCCGATCACGGCCGACGAGCGGACACTGGGATAAAGATCGATCGCCGCCTCGATTTCGGCCGGATAAATATTGGCGCCGCCCGAGAGGATCATGTCGCTCCGCCGGTCGGTCAGGTAAAGGAAGCCATCGTCATCCAGGTAACCCATATCGCCCAAGGACTCCCAGCCGCCCGCGACCGCCTTGGCCTCGGCCCCAATATAGTAATAGGTCGCGCCCTGACCGGCGTCGGGCAGCAGAAAAACCTCGCCCACCTCGCCGGTTGGCAGGCTGTTGCCGTCGTCATCGACGATTTTGATGCGGTAGCCTTCCTGGGGCTTGCCGACCGAGCCGCGATGGTTCAACCATTCAGTCCCCGACAGGGTGGTGAAGCCTTGGGCCTCGGTGCCGCCATAAAGTTCCATCAACACATCGCCACCGAACCATTCGATAAAGGCTTCCTTCAACCAGGCGGGACAGGGCGCCGCCATATGCCAGACCACCTGCAATGAACTCACATCATAGCCCGCGCGCTGTTTTTCCGGCAGGCGCCACATGCGCTGCATCATGGTCGGCACCAAATACAGCAGATTGACGCCGTGGCGTTCGATCAATTCCAAGGTCTGGGCCGCATCGAAACGCGAGGTGATGATCAGATGATGGCCCATTTGCATGCCCAGCATGCCGACGCCGAACGGCCCGTTGTGGTACAGCGGCCCGGGGATCAGGGCGACCTGGTCGACCGTCATGCCAAGCCGCCCCTCCAGGGGATCGGTGGATGCGGGATCCTTTGAAACAATCAGTTTCGGCCGCCCCGTGGAGCCGCCCGAGGTCATGGCCTTCCAATATTTCGAGGTGACCTCGGCCAAGGGCGCATCGGAAAGCGCCGGATCGGGCGCGAAGCCGGGCGCCAGGCAAACCGTGCCCGGATGGGCGGAGGCCTCCGCGCCGACGATCAGGCTGGGTTCCGCCAATTCGACAACTTGCCGGCGTTCGTGATCGGGCAGACGATAGGAGACGGGCTGCGGCGTCGCGCCCAGTTTCCAAGCCGCGAACACCGCCTCGATGAATTCAATGCCGTTGGGCAGGGCAATGGTGACGAAATCCCCCTCCCGGACACCCAAGTCCCGATAGGCCCGCGCCAGACGGTTGGTACGCGCCTCCAATTCGGCCCGGCTCAAGGTCGTGCCTTCATGGGTCAAGGCCGGCCGGCCCGGCTCCCTGCCGGCCCAAAAGGCCAGGATACGGGATAGGGATACTTCACTCATCAACAACCTCCTGATTAAATGCCGCCCCGGCTGGCATGAGGGTGGGCAAATTTTCACCACCGAATTATGATGACCCGCGCAGCGCCAGCAAGTGAAAACATCAGAGGACCAGACTTCATGGCCGGAAACCAACCATATCGGGCAGGCCGCCATTTCCTGCAAATTCCCGGACCGACAAATGTGCCGGACCGCATTCTACGCGCCATCGACGGCGCCACCATCGATCATCGCGGCCCCGACTTCGCACAATTCGCGCGGCGGGTATTGGCTGGCATCAAGCCGGTTTTTCAAACCACCGACCCGGTAGTGATCTATCCCGCCTCCGGCACCGGCGCCTGGGAAGCCGCCCTGGTCAACACCCTCTCGCCCGGAGACCGGGTGCTGATGGCGGAAACCGGACAGTTCGCGACCCTGTGGCGCGGACTGGCCGGCCGCCTGGGACTGGACGTGGTTTTCCTGCCCGGAGATTGGCGGCACGGTATCCGCGCCGATGACATCGCCGCCGCCCTGTCGGATGACCACGGCAAGATCATCAAGGCGGTCTGTTGCGTGCACAACGAGACATCGACCGGCGTGACCTCAAACATCGCGGCCGTGCGCCAGGCCATGGATGACGCCAACCATCCGGCCTTGTTGATGGTGGATGTGGTTTCCTCGCTGGCATCCATCGATTACCGCCACGA
>JAYGEB010000165.1:0-4501 GCA_046582595.1 Alphaproteobacteria bacterium
CCCAATTGTGCGGCGCGCGGCCGGTGGAGGCTCCCTGAATCGTGGGACGCGGACAATTAATAGGGGGACGTAGTATTTATATCGTCATCGTCTGGGCAGTTTTGCCAGCCGGTGGGCGATATAAATACTACGTCCCCCTATTAATTAGTCGTTCATGAAGGCGAAGACTTCCTGGGTGGCCTCGCCCAATTTGGGCGCGGCGTTGCGGAATCCCGGACGCTGGCCATCAAAACGCAGCGGCAGGGCCATCATCTGGAAGCTGCCGTCGGGGCTGTCCTGCAACATGCCCGAGGCGGCGGTCTGGGGATGCGCGACGGCTTCGCCCAGGGATTGGATGGGTGCGTTGGGCACGTCCGCCGCCATCAACAGGGCGTTCCATTCAGCGCGGGTGCGGGTGCGCAGGGTCTCATTGATGGTGGCATCGAATGCGGCCCTGTTGGCGGCGCGGCCCTCGTTATGGGAGAAGTCCGGATGTTCCAATAGATCCATGCGGTCGAGAACCCGGCAAAACCGCTTGAACTGTCCCGGCGTCCCGATGGTCAGCATCAGCTTGCCGTCGGCGGCCTCGTAGCCGGCGTTCGGCACCACCATGGGGCCCTGCAAGCCGCTGCGTTTGGGCCATTCGCCGCCGCCTTCATGGACGGCGAAGGACATGGATTGCCAGGCCAGGGCGGTTTCCAGCATGGCCGCATCCACCAGGCAGCCGCGCCCCGTCGCCTGGCGGCGGTGCAGGGCGCTCAGGATGCCAATGACGGCCCACATCCCCGTGCCCATGTCGATCAGCGGCACGCCGACGCGGACGGCATCCCCCGCCGCCTCCCCCGTGGCGTCCGCGATGCCGGAAAAGGCCTGGATCAGGGGGTCATAGCCCGGCGCGTCCTGCAACGGCCCGCTCGGTCCGTAGGCGCCCATGTTGCAATAGATCAGGCGTGGATTATCCGCCATCAAAGTAGCGCCGTCCAGGCCGAATTTGGCGACCACGCCGGGGCGCAGATTTTGAAACACGACATCGACTTTTTCAACGATCAGGCGGCGCAGGCGGGCCAAATCCACCTTGTCCGCGAAATCCACGGTGATGGAGCGCTTGTCCCGGTTGAAGGCTTGGAAGGCGACGCCCTCGCCGCCCAACCGATCCTGGCCCCAGCCACGCGCCGCATCGCCAACGCCGGGCGGCTCCACCTTCCAAAGATTGGCGCCGAAATCGCCGAATATGCGGCCCGCGAAAGGCCCGGCCACGGAGGAACCCATTTCCAGAATTGTCAAACCCGCCAACGGCAGATTTGTCGCCGTACTGTCACTCATCGATATTCCCATCACGAAACGGTCGGCGCTAGAGCATGTTCTTTTAAAACATGCTCGGGCTTTTAAGAGAAGAGCAATTGAACCAATCACTTGAGTCGCGAAAGCGACTCCGATTAATTGAAAATTGCTCTATTGCAGCATCTCCAACGCCATGGCCGTGGCCTCGCCGCCGCCGATGCATAGGGTGGCAACGCCCTTCTTGCCACCGGTTTTTTGCAACGCCGCCATCAGGGTTACCAGAATGCGCGCGCCCGAGGCGCCGATGGGATGCCCCAGGGCACAGGCGCCGCCATGTATGTTGACCTTATCGTGGGGCAGATCCAACTCCCGCATGGCCGCCATGGCGACCACGGCGAAGGCCTCGTTGACCTCGAACAGATCCACATCCGCCTTGTCCCAACCGGTCTTCTCAAACAGTGTGTTGACGGCGCCGACGGGCGCGGTGGTGAACCAGGCCGGTTCCTGCGCATGGCTGGCATGACCAACGATCCGGGCCAGCGGGGTCAGACCGCGCTGTTCCGCTTCCGAGAGGCGCATCAGCACCAGGGCCGCCGCGCCGTCGGAGATGGACGAGGAATTGGCCGCCGTGACCGAGCCGTCCTTGGCGAAGGCCGGACGCAGGGTGGGAATTTTTTCGATATTGGCCTTGCCGGGCTGCTCGTCGATCTCCACCAGGCGCTCGCCGTTGCGGTCCTTGACCGTGATCGGCGTAATCTCGCCCGCGAAACTGCCGTCCACCGTGGCCCTCTGGGCCCGGCGCAGGGATTCGATGGCGTAGGTGTCCTGTTGTTCTCGGGTAAACTGATAATGTTGCGCCGTCTGTTCGGCGAACACACCCATGGCCAGGCCCTTGTCATAGGCGTCCTCCAGGCCGTCGAGGAACATATGATCCTTGATCTCGCCATGGCCCAGGCGCAGGCCGGCCCGGACCTTTTCCAACAGATAGGGCGCGTTGGTCATGCTCTCCATGCCGCCCGCGACCACTACCGCCGCCGAGCCCGCCACCAGCAGATCGTGGCCGAACATGGCCGCCTTCATGCCCGAGCCGCACATTTTGTTGATGGTGGTCGCGCCCACCGCATCGGGAATGCCCGCGCCCTTGGCGGCCTGGCGGGCGGGCGCCTGGCCCTGGCCGGCGCCCAACACGTTGCCCATGATCACCTCGTCCACCGCATCGCCCGCGACGCCGGCCCGTTGCAGAGCCGCCTCGATGGCGCCGGCGCCCAACTGGGCCGCGGTGAGTGGGGCGAAATCGCCCTGCATCCCGCCCATGGCGGTGCGGGCGCCGCCCACGATGACAACCGGATCCCGTTCGCTCATTCTATCTGCTCCTTCCGTGGCCAAACGGCCATTCAAATACCGCCCCGCTTATAACGCGCCGGCCTCGCGGGCCTTGGCGGCCTTCTTTTCCAGCCGGGCCTTTTGCACCGCCATTTCGATCATGAAGCGGACATGCCTAGCCTTGCCAACCTGATCCAGGGCATCGTGGATCTCCACGTCGAAGACCACCTTGGGGCCCTTGACCTCAACCACCTCGGCCCGGACCTCGATCCACATATTCATCAAGGTCGGCCCCATATGGTCGATCTCGACCCGCGCGCCGACCGAACTTTCACCCGCCTCGGCATGTTCCGACATCAACTCCAGACAGGCCCGCTCCACATCCATCACCATCATGGGCGTGGCGTAGACCCGCAGCTCTTCGCCCATGAAATCGATGGTCTTGTCTTTGTCCACATCAAAACGCCGGGTGATTTTCAGACCCGGCCGTAATGTATCTTTCATAACGTCCTCCCACGCTCGAATAATTCACTTTACCCCGCACAGCGGACTTAACCGGACCGGGTGGGCTTGTCGAGGGGCTCAATTCAATTGCGCCTCCAATTCCGGCACGGCGATGGCCAATTCCAATTCCCGGCCCTGAACGCACACCTGCTCCAAGACCGCCCTGTCAGGCCGGCCTTCGGCACAATCCGCCAGGGCGTGGCAGCGCGCGGCAAAAAAATCCGCCCAGGGCAGAGGGTCATCGATGGTAAAGGCGGTCATGGCGTCGCCGTGGGCGCGGGCTCGATCCAGCTCGCCCACGGCAAAACAGGCGTCAATGGCGTCACGGTGGAACCACAGCACATTGTGGGCGTTGGCGCCGTCGCGCAGCAGTTCCTCTCCCTCCGCCAACCATTTCCCGCACTCATCGCCATCTTTCGCCAGACGGGCCCGCAACGCAAAAAGCCGTGGACCATGAAAACGGATACCGGTGTCACGGCCAATCCCGATGGCCTTGTGCAAGTGTTCACCTGCCGAAGCGTCCCGTCCCTGGGCCAAGGCACGGCGCGACATTTCGTAGAAAACATACAATTCGATGCGCCTATTGCCGAGGGACCGGGCGAACGACAAGGCGCGTTGCAAGGGCGCCTCGGCGGCGGCGAATTGCGCCATATCGATAAGAATTTCGCCGTTGATCAAGTGCGCGAACATGGCTCCGCGCACATCCTGGATACTGTCCGACAAGGCCGAAGCGGCTTCCAGCTCCTTTATGGCGGCACTCTGCCGGCCCAAATAGCGCCCCACGACGCCGGCCATGAAACTATTGCGCGCCTCGATATGCAACAAGCCATGTTCCCGGCAGAGCGTCAGGCAACGATCCAGATTGGCCAGCGCGCTACGCATGTGGCCACGGGCATACTCGGCATCGAGCAGACCGCCCTGGGCCGAGGCCTCCCATTCCGGATCGCCGGCGGCGCGGGCGTGAGCAAGGGTTTGATTGTGCAATTCCAAACATTCTTCAAACCTGCCGGCGGCAAATGCCATATTGCCGCGGTAAAAGAAAATTTCCGCCAGTTCTTTCTCCAGCCCTTCCCGCCGCGCGACGGCTTCGGCCTGGTCAAGTTCGTCCATGGCTTTATCGCCCTGGCCCATAAGGCGGTTGGCGGCCGCGATCCCGATCCAAACCGGGCAGCGTTGGGTGTCGGAGGTGGCCAGTTCCAAGGCCGCCCGCCAAGCCGCCAGCGCATCCCCTGGCCGGCCCAGTTCCCGCAGCAAATACGCGCGGTAAGCCATCAGGTCGAAAGGGTCGGCGCCATCGGGCAATGCACCCAGCCCGCGATCCACCAGTTCCAAGGCGCGGTCGATGCGGTAGGCCGCCGCCTCCGCCCGCGCCGCGCGTTCGAAAGCGATGGGCGCGCGGTCGCTGGCCGCCGCG
>JAYGEB010000233.1:0-4309 GCA_046582595.1 Alphaproteobacteria bacterium
AACGCGGTGGGCATGTCCACGGTGCCGGAGGTAATTCTGGCCCGCCACGCCGGTCTGCGGGTCGCGGGGCTGTCCATCATCACCAACAAGGCGGCGGGGATGAGCGCCTTCACGCTCAGTCACGAACAGACCCAACGAAACGCCGCCCTGGCCACGGACAAGGTGCGGCAATTGCTGACCGCCTTCTTGCGGGGATATGACGCGTGAGCCTGCTGCCCCAGGAAATCATCCGCCGCAAACGGGACGGCGAAATCCTGTCGACGGATGAAATCACCTTCATGGTCGAGGGCCTGACCAGCGGGACAATTGGCGATGGGCAGATCGCCGCTTTCGCCATGGCGGTGTTCTTTCAAGGCATGAACATGGCCGAACGGGTGACCCTGACCAGGGCCATGACCCAATCGGGCCAAGTGATCGACTGGTCCCGCCTGAATTTGCCGGGGCCGGTGGTGGACAAGCATTCCACGGGCGGGGTGGGCGACAAGGTTAGTCTCATGCTGGCGCCCATCGTCGCGGCCTGCGGCGGCTTCGTGCCGATGATCTCGGGCCGGGGCCTGGGTCATACGGGCGGCACCCTGGATAAGCTGGATGCGATCCCCGGCTATAACAGCACGCCGGACCGGGCCTTGTTTGAGGACGTCGTGAAAAATGCCGGTTGCGCCATCATCGGCCAAACCGGCGACCTGGCGCCCGCCGACGGCCGGCTCTATTCGATCCGCGACGTCACGGCGACGGTGGAATCAGTTCCTCTGATCACCGCCTCTATCCTGTCCAAGAAGCTGGCCGCCGGCTTGGATGGCCTGGTCATGGATGTGAAGACCGGCAGTGGCGCTTTCGCGGCGAGCATGGATATGGCGCGGGAGCTGGCGGAAAGCATCGTTGCCGTGGCCAACGGCGCCGGTCTGCCGGCCCGCGCCCTGATCACCGAAATGAACCAGGTTTTGGGCCGCCATGTAGGCAATGCCCTGGAGGTCGCCGAGGCCCTGACATTTCTGCAAAACGACAACCCCGACCCCCGCCTGACCGAGGTCGTCCTCGCCCTGGCGCGGGAGATGTTGAATCTGACCGGCCTGACCGCCGATCCCGAAGATGCCTTGACCTCCGGCCGGGCCCTGGAGGCGTTCGCCCGCATGGTCAGCCATCTGGGCGGCCCCGCCGACCTGGCCGAGAACGCCATTCTGTATCTGCCCAGGGCGCCGGTGATCAAGCCCTGCGTGGCCACGCGGGCCGGCGTGATCGGCGCCATGGATACCAGGGCCATCGGCATCGCCGTGCTGGTCATGGGCGGCGGCCGGCGCGATGCCACCGACGCCATTGACCCGCGCGTCGGTCTGAGCGAAATGTGCGCCCTGGGTAACCGGGTGGAGGTGGGCCAGCCCCTGGCCATGGTGCACGGCGCCAACGAGGCCGATACGGAGGCGGCCATCGCGGCAATCCGGGCGGCGGTGACCATTGGCGATGATTTCCAATCGGGCGCCGTCATCCTGGAACGGATCGTGGCGCCATGAGCCGGGCCTTCATCCTGGTCATGGATTCTTTTGGTATCGGCGCCAGCGCCGATGCGGACGCTTTTGGCTATGGCGGCGCCGATACCTTTGGCCATATCGCCGCCGCCCAGCCCCTGCATCTGCCGAACCTGGCCCGCCTGGGCCTGGGCCATGCCGCGGCCGCCTCCAGTGGCGCGGCGCCACGCGATCTGGGTTATGACGGCGTGCCGGCCGGGGCCTGGGGGTATGCGGCGGAACAAAGCCTCGGCAAGGATACCCCCAGCGGTCATTGGGAGATGGCCGGCCTGCCGGTGACCTTCGAATGGGGCTATTTTCCCAATGCCGAACCATGCTTTCCCGAAGCCTTGATCGAACGTCTGGTGGCCCAGGGCGGTCTGCCGGGTATTTTGGGCAACCGGCATGCCTCGGGCACGGAGATCATCGCCGAACTGGGGGAGGAGCATATCCGCTCGGGCAAGCCGATCTGCTACACCTCCGCCGACTCGGTGTTTCAAATCGCCGCCCACGAGGAACATTTCGGCCTGCGACGCTTGTATGATCTATGCGCCGTCGCCAAACGGGAGGTGGACGCCCTGAACATTGCCCGGGTCATTGCCCGGCCCTTCGTTGGGGAAGACGCCGCCAGCTTTGTACGCACCGCCAACCGCAAGGACCTGACCACGCCGCCGCCGGGCGAGACCCTTCTGGACCGGTTGACGGGGCGGGGCGGCACGGTGATTTCGGTGGGCAAGATCGCCGATATTTTCGCCCACCGGGGCATCACGCGGTCGGTCAAGGCAGGGGACAACATGGCCCTGTTCGATGCTCTGCTGGAACAGGCGGGAACGGCGCCCGATAACAGCCTGGTGTTCACCAATTTCGTCGACTTCGACATGCTGTACGGCCACCGCCGGGACGTTGCTGGATATGCCACCGCCCTGGAAGCTTTCGATGTCCGCCTGCCGGAGTTCGAAGCCCGGCTGCGGCCCGGCGATCTGGCCCTGATCACCGCCGATCACGGCTGTGATCCGGCCTTTCCGGGCACCGATCATACCCGCGAGCATGTGCCGGTGCTGTTTTTTGGCCCCGGCGTCCGGGCCCGTGACCTGGGCCGGCGGGAGAGCTTCGCGGATATGGGCCAGACCATCGCCCGGCACCTGGGCCTCGGCCCCCTGGCCCACGGCCGGGACTGTCTGCCATGATCAAGGTGGTGGCCCTGGATGCGGACGACACCCTGTGGCACAGCGAAAGCCGCTTTCAGGAAACCCAGGCCCGGCTGTCGGAAATCCTCGATGCCCATGCCCCCCATGACCAGGTGCAGGCCCACCTGCATGAATTGGAGGCCCGGAATATCAAGCTGTTCGGCTTCGGCATCAAGGGCTTCACGCTGTCCATGATCGAGGCGGCGATCGAGATATCCCAAGGCAAGATCACCGCCCCCGAGATCCACGAAATCGTCATGATGGGCAAGGCCATGCTGGACGGCCCCATGGAGCTGCTGGACGGCGCCGGGGAAACCTTGGCCGCGCTTGAACGGGATTTTCCCCTGATCATGATCACCAAGGGCGATCACATGGATCAGTACAACAAGATCGGGAAATCCGGCCTGGCGGCCCATTTCAAACATATCGAGGTGGTCATGAACAAGGACGTGGCCGCCTACGCCGAGGTTTTTTCCCGCCACGGCGTCGATCCGGGGGAGGTCATGATGGTGGGCAATTCCATACCATCCGATATTTTGCCCATCCTGGAATTGGGCGGCCATGGGGTTTACATTCCCTATCATGTGACCGCCTCGTTTGAGCGTCATGACGACGAGCCCGATAGCCCCCGCTATCGCCGGCTCGAAAATATCCGTGAGTTGCCGGCACTGCTGCAAACCATGAATGGAGGATACCAATGAAACGAAATACTCACTGGCTGGCCGTTGGCTTGTTTGCCCTGGGCATGAGCCAAACCGCCCCCGCCGCCGGGGCCGAGAGCCTCGGCCAGAACGATGGTCTGAACGGCACCCTTTGGCTGCAAAGCTCGGTCGAGTTCAAGGCCAACGCCCTGGCGACCTACCGCCTGGGCACGATGATGCTGGACGCCGCCTTGGCGGATAAATCGTGGACCGCCGCGCCCAACGAGCAAAAGGGCGATTTCGGGGCCAAGCCGCCGGCGGTGATTCTGGATGTGGATGAAACCGTGTTGGATAATTCCGTCTATCAGGCTTGGGTGGTAACCGCGAACAGCTATTACAGTTCGAAAACCTGGGGGCCGTTCGTCAATGATATCCTGTCGCGGCCGATCCCCGGTTCCCTCAATTTCATCAAGGCCGCCGCCGCCAAGGGCGTAAAGATATTTTACGTCACCAACCGCAAGGCCCCCCTGGAAGCGGCCACGCGCAAGAACCTCCTGAAGCATGGCTATCCGGTGGATACATCGGAGGACACGGTGCTGACGCGCGGCGAGAAAGAGGCCTGGAAGTCATCCAAGAAAAGCCCCCGGCGCGCCCATGTCGCGGCCAACTACCGGATCCTGATGGTGTTCGGCGATAACTTCGGCGATTTCGTCGACGGCTACAAAGGCAGCCTGGCCGAACGTCAGGCGCTGTACGAAAAACACGGCGATCTGTGGGGTTCGAAATGGTTCATGCTGGCCAATCCGTCCTACGGCAGTTGGGAATCCGCCGCTTTCGGCCATAACTGGCGCAAGCCGGGCGGCGAACGGCGGCAAATGAAGCATGACGCCCTGGAAGCCTGGGCTCCGAAGTAGGCGGCCAGAGCAATTTTCGGCTAATTGGTCGTCTGTGAAAAACTCTGAAAGCCTTTTCGCGCGTA
>JAYGEB010000275.1:0-8476 GCA_046582595.1 Alphaproteobacteria bacterium
CTAGTGCTCCGCACCCTTTAATTCCATTAGTTTGGCCTGCAAGGGTTGAAGTTACTGGTTTTCGATGATTCGATGGCCATCGATTCGAATTATCACGGTGGTGCATGATGTCACGGAAGAAGTATGTGGTCGAGCTTTCGAGCGATGAACGGGAACACCTTGAGGGGCTGATTTCCAAGGGTAAATCTTCAGCCAAGGCGATCTTGAAGGCGCGCATTCTTCTCAAGGCCGATCAAGGTTCGTTGGGCCCAAGCTGGACGGATGGTCGGATTATCGAGGCTTTGGATAGCAACGCTTCCATGGTCACGGGCGTCCGCCGCCAGTTGGTGGAAGAGGGCCTGGAGGCGGTGCTGGCCCGCAAGAAGCGCCTCCACCCGCCGATCCAGCCGATCTTCGATGGCGAAGCTCAGGCGCGGCTGATCGCGCTGGCCTGCTCCGAGCCCCCCGCCGGGCATGCGCGATGGAGCATCCGCCTGCTGGCCGACAAGGTGGTGGAGCTGGAGATCGTCGAGCGGGCCCATTTCAACACGGTTGGCCGGGCGCTTAAAAAAACCGTCTCAAACCGCATCTGAACAAATACTGGGTCATCCCACCCAAAGCCAACGCCGCTTTCGTGGCGGCCATGGAAGATGTTTTGGCCGTCTATACCCGGCCCCATGATGGCAACCGGCCGCTGGTCTGTCTTGATGAGACTTCCAAGCAACTCACTTCGGAAACCCGCGCGCCGATCTCAATGGCGCCAGGGCGCCCGGCCCGTCAAGACTATGAATACAAACGCAATGGCACCGCCTCTCTGTTCATGCTGTTCGCGCCCCTGGAAGGCTGGCGCCATGTCTCCGCCACGCCACGCCGTGCGGCGATCGACTACGCCCATGTGCTCAAGCAACTCAGCGATGTGCACTTTCCAAAGGCCGAGGCCATCACTCTGGTTCAAGACAACCTGAATACCCACACCCCGGCCTCGCTCTATCGGGCGTTCCCGCCAGAGGAAGCGCGTCGCATCGCCGACCGCTTCGAGTGGCACTACACACCGAAGCATGGCAGCTGGCTCAACATGGCCGAAGCGGAATTGTCCGTCCTGGCGAGGCAATGTCTCAGCAGGCGCATACCCGACATCGAAACCCTCGAGGAACACGTCGCGGCATGGCTGCAACGGCGCAACAAATACAATGTCAAAGCGGATTGGCGGTTTACAACCGAAGACGCCCGCATCAAGCTGAAAAACCTATACCCCGTGCTTTAGATGATTCAGACCACTAGAGCAACTCGAAGACGCCGGGCATTCCGAAACTGGCAAGCCGCTCAAGGCTTACGAGGGGCTCGATCTCCATCCCGAAATAAGCCGGCAGGTAGGGCAACTTTATCGAGATGGCCATTACGCCGAAGCAGTTGAAAAATCGGTGAAAGTTTTAAACGACCTAGTCCGCATGAGGAGTGGGGAAGAGTTGGACGGCACAACGTTGATGCAGAAGGTTTTCAGCACAAAAAATCCAATTCTAAGATTCAACCAACTTGCGGACGAATCGGACAGAAGCGAGCAAAAGGGGTTCATGGATTTGTTTTGCGGTGCTGTAATGGGCCTGAGAAATCCCAGGGCACACCGATTGATGCAAGATGATCCGGAACGGGCATTGGAGTTTATCGCTTTTGTAAATTTGCTGGCAAAGCTGTTGGACGATACTTCCGCATAATTCCGTCAAGTGTCGTAGTTCACAAGAGTTAAAGGGGACGCTACCCTTAAGTGAAAGGGAAAACTTGATCTATTGATTCGTCAGACTTTCAACTTGTCCCGCAGCAACTGATTGACCATTTGCGGGTTGGCCTTGCCCTTGGTGGCCTGCATGATCTGGCCGACGAACCAGCTTAGGATTTTGTCCTTGCCGCTTTGGAACTCGGCCACCTTGCCGGGGTTGGCGGCGATGACCTTGTCGATCTCGCCTTCGATGGCGCCGCTGTCGGTGACCTGCTTCAGGCCGTGTTCCTCGACAATTGTAGCCGCGTCCCGGCCGCTTTCGAACATGATTTCCAAAACATCCTTGGCGATCTTGCCGGAAATCGTGTCATCGGCAATGAGGTCGATCAGGCCGCCTAGCTGGCTGGCCGTGATGGGACTGTCGGCGATCTCCAGCTCCGCCCTGGCCAGGCGCGCGAAAAGCTCCCCCTGAACCCAGTTGGCGGCAATCTTTGGGTCGCGCCCTTTCGCCACGGTCTCGTAAAACAGGGCGATGTCGCGCTCGGCGACCAGGACGCCCGCGTCGTGGGCGGAGAGGCCCAATTCATCCATGAAGCGGCGTTTCTTGGTGTCGGGCAATTCGGGCAGGGTAAGGCGGATTTGCTCCACGAAATCGTCGGAAAATACCAGGGGCAGCAGATCGGGATCGGGGAAGTAGCGGTAATCATGCGCCTCTTCCTTGGAGCGCATGGGCCGGGTGGTGCCGGTCCGGGCATCGAACTGGCGGGTTTCCTGATCGACGCTGCCGCCCGCCTCCAGAATATCGATCTGGCGGGAGGTTTCGAAGACGATGGCCTGTTGCATGAAGCGGATGGAGTTGACGTTCTTGATTTCCGCCCGCGTGCCCAGGTCGGCGCCGGGCCGGCGCACGGAGACATTGACGTCGGCGCGCAGGCTGCCCTGTTCCATGTTGCCGTCGCAGGTACCCAGGTAGCGCAGGATGGCGCGCACCTTGCGCACATAGGCCCCGGCCTCCGCCGCCGAGCGCATGTCGGGTTTGGAGACGATCTCCATCAGGGCGATGCCGGAGCGGTTCAAATCCACATGCGACTTGGCCGGGTGGCGGTCGTGGATCAGCTTGCCCGCGTCCTGTTCCAGATGCAGCCGCTCAATGCCGATTTCGGCGCTGCCGCCGTCCTCCAGATCCACGCTGACCACCCCTTCCCCGACGATGGGCTGGAGATATTGCGAAATCTGATACCCCTGGGGCAGATCGGCATAGAAATAGTTTTTCCTATCGAAAACGGAATATGTGTTGATCTTGGCGTTCAGGCCGAGGCCGCTGCGTACGGCCTGTTCGACAGCCTTTTCGTTGATCACCGGCAGCATGCCCGGCATGCCCGCATCGACCAGGCTGACCTGGCTGTTGGCCTCGGCGCCAAAGGCGGTGGCTGCACCGGAAAACAATTTCGATTGGGAACTGACCTGGGCATGGATTTCCAGGCCGATCACCACTTCCCATGGTCCCGTGGCGCCCTGCACATAGTTGCTCATGCCGCGCGCCGCCACCATTGCGCCGGCCGGGCGGTGAAGTTCGCCGCCGTCTCCACCACGCCGGCCACGCGGTACATGGTTTCCTCATCGAAGGCCGGTGCCAGGACTTGCAAGCCCAGGGGCAAACCATCGGCCGACAGTCCGGCGGGGATGGAAATACCGGGCAGTCCGGCCAGATTGGCGGGCACCGTGAAAACATCGTTGAGATACATCGCGATGGGATCATCCGCCTTGTCGCCAAAGGGAAAGGCCGCCGAGGGCGTGGACGGCGTCAAAATGGCATCGACCTTTTCATAGACGTCGCGGAAATCCTGGGCGATCAGGCGGCGGATTTTCTGCGCCTTCAGGTAATAGGCATCGTAATAGCCCGCCGAGAGTACATAGGTGCCGATCAGCACCCGGCGGCGAACCTCGGCGCCGAAACCGGCGGCGCGGGTATTTTCATACATCTCGGTCAGATCGGCGCCCGGCACCCGCAAGCCAAAACGCACGCCGTCATAGCGCGCCAGGTTCGAGGAGGCTTCCGCCGGAGCCACGATGTAATAGGCCGGCAGGGCGTATTTGGTATGCGGCAGGGAAATATCGACGATCTCGGCGCCGGCCTCCCGCAGCCAGCCGATGCCCTGGTGCCACAGGGTTTCGATCTCGCCGGGCATGCCGTCCAAAACATATTCCTTCGGCACGCCGATCTTCAGGCCGCGTATATCGCCGCTGAGCGCCGCCTCGAAATCCGGCAGGGGCACATCGGCGGAGGTGGCATCCTTGGGATCGTACCCCGCCATGGCGCCCAGCATGATGGCGTTGTCGCGGACATCGCGGGTAATGGGCCCGGCCTGATCCAGGGAGGAAGCGAAGGCCACGACGCCCCAGCGTGAACAGCGGCCATAGGTCGGCTTGCAGCCCACGGTGCCCGTGAAGGCGGCGGGCTGGCGGATCGAGCCGCCGGTATCGGTGGCCGTGGCGGCCATGGCGAAACGCCCCGCGACGGCCGTGGCCGAGCCGCCCGACGATCCGCCCGGCACCAGGGCCCGGTTGTCGCCATGGCGGCGCCAGGGGTTTTGCACCGGGCCGTGATGGGAGGTTTCGTTGGACGAGCCCATGGCGAATTCGTCCATGTTGGTCTTGCCCAGCATCACCGCGCCGGCCCGCCACAGGTTGGCTGAAACCGTGCTTTCATATTGCGGGATGAAACCATCGAGAATATGGCTGCCCGCCGTGGTCAGGATGCCCTTGGTGCAGAACAGATCCTTGATCGCCAGGGGGATGCCTTCCAGAGCGCCGGCGGCACCTTTGGCGCGGCGCGCATCGGAGGCCTCCGCCATGGCCAGGGCCCGGTCCGGCAATTCCGTCACCATGGCGTTCAAAACAGACGCCTCCGCCATGGCCCCGGCATGGGCGGCGGTCAGTTCCCGCGACGAGATCTCACCCTTGGCCAGCAGGCCGCGCGCTTGGGCAATGCTCAAATCCGTCAGCTCCGGCATTACTCAAGTACTTTCGGCACCGCGAAGAAGCCGTTCTGGCCATCCGGTGCGTTGGCGATGACGTCGGCCTGCTTGCCGCCATCGTCGACCACGTCGCCGCGCCAACGAAGCACCCCGTCATGTACCGACGCCATGGGCGGCACGTCGTCCGTTTCCACCTCGTTCAATTGCTCGATCCATTGCAGAATTCCGGACAGCTCCGCCGCCAGAGGTTCGAGCTCGTCTTCCTTCACGCCGATGCGGGCGAGATGGGCGATGCGTGCCACCGTGGCTTTATCGACCGGCATGTGCGACCTTGTTGCAATTGTTGGAAAACCGCCCCCGCGGGGCGCGCGGAAGCTATCACTGGACATGCCCACGATCAAGCCCGAGGCCCTGCGCGCCGCCGTTCCCACGCCGAAGAGATTGCTGGGCCTGGACCTGGGCAGCAAGACCATCGGCCTGGCCCTGTCGGACACCACGTGGGCCATCGCCTCGCCGCTGGAAACCATTCGGCGGCGGAAATTTAGCCATGACGCGGACCGGTTATTCGAGGTGATCGAGGAGCATGACGTGGGCGGCCTGGTCCTGGGCCTGCCCATCAACATGGACGGCAGCGAGGGGCCGCGCTGTCAATCGACCCGCGCCTTCGCCGATAACATGACGGCACGGCGTGACGTGGCCATTACCTTTCACGATGAACGCCTCAGCACCGCCGCCGTGCAGCGCATGTTGATCAATGAAATGGACAGCACCCGCAAGCGCCGGGCGGCCGTGGTCGATAAACTGGCGGCGGCCTACATCCTGCAGGGCCTGTTGGATCGTCTGAATAGGGAACAGGGATGATTGCGATGCCCGAGACATTGAAGCTGGCAATCGTCACGGACATTCATTTTGGCCCGGACAAATTGACCAAGGTCGGCACCGCCGCCCTGCCCATGCTTCGCGACTTCAAAGCCTTCACGGAGGATTATCGGCCACATTTCATCGCCGAGCTTGGCGACCGGATTTCCGATACCGATGCCGCGGCCGATGCGGGACGGTTGCGGCAAATCGCCGAACAGTTCAGAGATCTGCCGGCCCCCCATTGGCATCTGATGGGCAACCACGATCAGGTCCAGCTTTCCGTTGCCGACAATGCCCGCATTCTGGGCCAGGACATGGGCCATCACGCCGTCGATGTGGCGGGGCGGCATCTGGTGTTCTGGCAACTGGACAGCAAACTTCATCACCCCCAGGGATTTATCCCCAGGCAGGCGGACCTGGACTGGCTGGCGGCTGATCTGGCGGCGACCGATCTGCCGGCGATCATCCTAACCCACGTTCCCCTAGACGGCGGCTCGATGCACGGCAATTATTACTTCGGCAACAACGAACGATAGGGCGGCATGCCCCATTGGCGGGAGATCCAGGCCCTCATCCGCCAGGCGGGCAATGTCATCCTGTGCGTGGCCGGACATACTTATTGGAATGACGTCAATTTCATCGACGGCGTCCCCCACGTCACGGTGCAATCCCTGTGCGAAAGTTTCACCACCGAGGGCGAGGCGGCGGGCGCCTGGGCCACGATCGAGGTTGATCACGAGGTTCGCTGGCGCACCCATGGCCGCGATGGCATCGCCCTCGCCGTGCCGGTACGCGGCCTGAATGCCCATTAGCGGCAACCCCTGCCCGGCTTTGAAGAGCGGATGCGCCGGCGCCAAATTCCACGGGGCCTGGATAATATCAAAGGCTTGATCCTGGACATGGACGGGGTGCTCTACCGCGGCAATTCGGCGATACCGGGCGCCGCGGATGCGGTCGCCGCCCTGCAAACGGGCGGGGTGGAGCTTGTCGCCCTGACCAACAATGCCCGCGCCTCGGCCGCCGATTACAGCGTCAAGCTGGCGGGCCTGGGCATTGCTTTGGAGGCCGGCCGCATCATCACCGCCGGTCAGGCAACCGCCCAATATCTGGCCGCCCAAGTGGATGGGCCGTCGGTTTTTATTGCCGGCAGCCAGGCCTTGCGCGAGGAGCTACTCGCCGCCGGCGCCGTGGAAAACCAACCGCCCGCATTCGTTGTCGCCGGATTTGACATGGACATGAAACTCTCCACCCTGGCCGAAGCGGTGGGGTATCTGCATCGGGGCGCCAAATTGATCGCCACCAATCCCGACCCCATGCTGCCCGTGGAGAATGGTATAGAGCCCGAAGCGGGCGCCGTGGTGGCGTTTCTGGAAGCCGCCAGCGGACAGACCGCCCATGTCATCGGCAAGCCCAACAAGTATATATTTCAACAAGCCTTGGCCAAGCTGACATGCGGCGCGGAAGCGGTCGCCGTGGTCGGGGATACGGCCGAGACGGATATACGGGGCGCGACGGTCGCAGGCCTGCGTTCGATCCTGGTCGCCAGCGGCAATCCGGCCACCGCCGGCGCATTGCACGAACCCACGATACACCTGGCCAATTTGGCGGCGGTAGCGGAACGCCTGGTAGGTTAAAAATTGTTCCGCCAGGGCGGGTTGTACGCCACTGGCCACGGCATTTGTGCTAATGGTGGCAGGGGTCGGCAGCCATTGCCATGGCCACGCGAACTATGAGGCGATAAATTTGACCAGCGAGGCGGCGGCATCAACGGAGATTGAATTGCTGCAACGCGCCTTGGACGGCGTGGACCAGGGGCTGGTTCTCATCGATGCCGAATGCCGTATCCAGACCACGAACAAATTGCTGAACTCCTATCTGTGCATCCCGGAAGAATTGTTGGAGACGGGCACCGACTACACAAAGGTTATCCGGTTTTGCCACGCACGCGGTGACTTTACCGCCGCCGCCGAGCAACCGAATATTGTAGAGCTGATTGCGGAAATGACCTCCCATCAGGCTTTTGGCCGAAATCTCTCTGGTCCCGGCGGGCGGCCGTTGCTGTTCCGGTATCAACCCGTGGGGCATGATGAATTTATGCTCACATACCGGGACATTTCCGCCCGCCATTCCGCGGTTCTTTCGCTACACGAAAGCGAGCGCCGGTTGCTCGATTTCGCCGAAGCCGGCTCGCATTGGTTTTGGGAGCTGGATGAGAACTACCACTACACTTGGTTTTCGGACAATTTTGAGCGTAATTTCGGCATCAAGCCAGGAACCCGGTATGGCAAAGGCCGCCTGGAATTAATTGCCGAATGGGCGGAAAAAGACGGCGCGGCAAAGCACCGTCAATGTCTGGACCAGCGTCTGCCGTTTCGCAATGTCATTACCCGGCCAAAGATGGCCAGCGACCGGGCTATCTGGGTTAGTGCGTCCGGTTCGCCGCGCTACGACGACAAAGATGAATTCCGGGGCTATCGTGGCGTCAGCTCGGATATCTCCGAGGAAGTGGCGTTTCGTGAACAAGCAAAAACCGATGCCGAGCGCTTCGCCTCCGCCATGGACGGAGTGAACGAAAACATCGCCCTGTTCGATGCCCAGGACCGCCTGATATTCTGCAACGAAACCTATCGGGATCTGAATGGCCGGATTCGGGATATCATCAAGCCAGGCGTGACGTTCGATGAGATCATCCGCGCGAATTTCGCGACCGGACTGGTGCTGAACACAATTGGCGATGTCGAAGAGTATTCGTACCTTCGGTTGCGGCAGTTTCATTCTCCGGATGGACCTGTCGATCACAGTACCCGACTTAATAGGATAAAGCCCTGAAGTGATTCATACTTTGAGACTCACCGATCAAAGAAAGTCTCACAAGATGCAGGAATTACTTACCAAGGCCTTATCCATGGCGCTAGAAAATCACATCGCGCTTTGGCGGACAAGA
>JAYGEB010000290.1:0-6764 GCA_046582595.1 Alphaproteobacteria bacterium
GGCCGGCCGCTGATGATCATCGCCGAGGACGTGGAAGGCGAGGCTCTGGCCACTCTGGTGGTCAACAAGCTGCGCGGCGGCCTGAAAGTGGCGGCGGTCAAGGCGCCTGGTTTTGGCGACCGGCGGAAAGCGATGCTGGAAGATATCGGCATTCTGACCGGCGGCCAGGTGATCTCGGAAGATCTCGGGATCAAGCTGGAAAGCGTAACCCTGGAAATGCTGGGCCGGGCCAAGCGGATCTCGATCACCAAGGAAGAGACCACCATCATCGATGGCAACGGCAAAAAAGCCGACGTGGAAGGCCGCTGCAACCAAATCCGGGCGCAGGTCGAGGAGACATCTTCGGAATACGACCGTGAAAAACTGCAGGAACGTCTGGCCAAGCTGGCTGGCGGCGTTGCCGTCATCAAGGTTGGCGGCGCCTCCGAGGTCGAGGTGAAGGAGCGCAAGGATCGCGTCGATGACGCCCTGAACGCCACGCGGGCCGCGGTCGAGGAAGGCATCGTCTCGGGCGGCGGCTGCGCCCTGTTGAACGCCATCCCGGCCTTGAAAAAGGTCAAGGGAGCCAATGACGACCAACAGGTTGGCATTGAAATCGTGCGCCGTTCGCTGCCATCGCCCCTGCGCCAGATTGTCGAGAACGCGGGCATTGATGGCGCCGTGGTCGCTGGCAAGCTGTCGGAAAGCAAGGATCCCAACCTTGGCTTCGATGCCCAGAACGAGAAGTACGTGGACATGTTCAAGGCCGGTATCGTTGATCCGACCAAGGTCGTGCGCGCGGCTCTGCAGGATGCGGCCTCCGTCGCCGGCCTGTTAATCACCACCGAAGTCATGGTCGCGGACGCCCCCGACGATGATGCCGGCGGCCCGGCCATGCCCGACATGGGCGGCATGATGTAAGCTGTTGTTTCTACAACCGTTTTGAGTACGGGAGAGGGGCTGCCAACAGGCAGCTCCTTTTTCGTCGAGGAGGTATGAACCTTGGTCCAAATGCCCGATACCGCGGCCGTGGCGGCGGCGATCGTGGAGGCCGCCCAAAGCGCCGCCCTGCCGCGTTTTCAAAACCTGCAAGCGCATGAAATAAAAGAGAAAGCACCGGGTGACCTGGTGACCGCCGCGGACCTTGCGACGGAACGCGCCTTGAACCTCGCGCTTGCGGCGCTGCTGCCGGGCTCCGTCATGGTGGGGGAGGAGGCGGTGGCGGAAAACCCCGGTTTACTGGCGGCCTTGCGGGGGGACGGGGCCTGCTGGCTGATCGACCCCATCGATGGCACCATCAACTATGCCCATGGCGTGCCGCTGTTCGCCACCATGGTGGCCCTGGTGGTGCGTGGCGAGGTCGTGGGCGGCTGGATCTATGATCCGGTACACGATGTCATGGCGATGGCCGAAAAAGGCTCCGGCGCCTCTTTAGGCGGACAACGGACTGTTCCGCCGCCGCCGCCGGCGCTCAATCGATTGTCGGGCTGTTTGCATCTCGCGGGCTATGACCGGGAGCTGGCCGCCACGGCGGCGCGCAATTTCGATGCGGTGGGGCCGCTGTTGGTGCTCCATTGCGCCGGTCTGGAGTACCAGTTGATGTTGAAAGGCCGGCTTCATTACGCCCTCTATCAGCGCACCAACCCGTGGGATCACGCGCCGGGTCAACTGATTTTGGCGGAAGCGGGCGGATTTTCGGCCCGCCTTGACGGCAGCCCCTATGATCTAAACGTTATCGAGCATCCCTGGCCGCTGCTGGCGGCTGTGGAGGAGGGGGCCTGGACCGATTTGCGCCGATCCCTGTTTGGGCTGGAGAGCGGCCCGTAAGTCTATGTGTCCGTTTTGGTTTTCGCGGCCTGCCAGGCTTCCTCCAGAGCTTCGATCGGCAAATCGGCGGGATTGACGCCGCGATCGGCCAGGTCTGTTTCAAGGCCGCGGAAGCGCCGTTCGAACTTATTGGCGCCGGCTCTCAAGGCGGCTTCCGGGTCCAGGTCCAGATGGCGGGCCAGATTGACCACGCTGAACAACAGATCACCCATTTCATCGGCCATTCCCGAGCGGTCCCGGGCGCTGATTTCGGCCTGCAATTCCGCGATTTCTTCGGTGATTTTTGCAAACACCGGGGCGATCCCGGGCCAATCGAAGCCGACCCTGGCGGCCCGTTTTTGCAGCTTCAGCGCGCGGGTCAAGGCGGGCAGGGCGCCCGCCACCCCGTCGAGGGCCGAGACTGGGCGGCCCTCCGCCCGCGCCGCCTGAGCCCGTTCGGACGCCTTTTGTTCCTCCCAGGCGAGGGTTTGGGCGGCCGCGCCGTCAATATCCGTTGCCGCTAAGTCGGCGCCAAAGATGTGGGGATGGCGCTTGATCATCTTGTCCGATATGGCGTCGGCGATCGCGTCGAAATCGAAGGCTTCCCGCTCGGCGGCCATTTGAGCATGAAAGACCACCTGCAATAACAGATCGCCCAGTTCGTCGCGCAGGTGCGCCATGTTCCCGGTGGCGATGGCGTCCGCCACCTCATAGGCCTCCTCGATGGTATAGGGCGCGATGGAGGCGAAATCCTGCTCCAGATCCCATGGGCAGCCGTCGTCCGGATCCCGCAGGCGCGCCATGATGGCCAACAGGCGGTTCATGGGGGACAAATTGGAAAAAGCATTTTTCATCCGGGCAAAATATAACCATCCGAGCGGGAATCGCAATCGCCGCCGGCAGTCAAAACCGTGATGGACGGAGATTGGCGGTAAACCGCGGCGAATCGGGTACTACTTTGCCCTTCCGCGTGGTTTGTATGGGCAAGGGAAACCGGCCTTTATTTTTTGCGCCGGGGGTAATTTCCGCCTGAAGACAAATTTCGTTGCGCTCGATTCCCATGCCGCGAGTACCACGCCGAATATCCGATAATGTATATTATGACAAATATACCATCATAATATTATATGGTAAAAACATCGATTAAACTACTGTAACTGTAAATAAATTCCCTTGTATGCCTGGGCATATTATGGTGGGCGGTGACGGTTTCGAACCGCCGACCTCCTCGGTGTAAACGAGGCGCTCTACCAGCTGAGCTAACCGCCCGAAATCCATGACAACATGGCCCAGGCCGGGCGGAAAGGCAACCAGGCAATAGCTACGCTAAATCAGTTCCTTCTTGCGCCAGGCCTTGATATAGGCGGCGCAATCCCCATCGCGGCCCAGGACCACGTCGGTGGCCAAGGCGATGGCCCTTGACGGCTCCACGGGCCCCAGGGCCGCGTTGGGATCATTTTGCACCGGGTCCATGATGCCGCTGTCGGCGCCGGCCGCCACCGCCAGGCGCAGGAACGCCTCGTTGATGAATTTGCGCGCCGGCACGCCGAAGGACGCGTTGGAAATGCCCCCCGTGATGTGTATTTCCGGGCCGAAGCGTTGGCGGATTTCACCGATCGCATCCAGACAGTGGCGGCCGTATTCAGGGTCCACGGCGACGGGAAAGACCAGGGGATCGAGGTATATGTCCTTGGCCGCGATGCCTTTTTTCAAGGCCGCCTCGATCATCAGGGTGGCATTGGCGACCCGGCCCGCCGTGCCGTCGGGCATGGCGCTGTCGCCGGCGGCGGTGACGATGACGGCGGCGCCGTGTTCCAGGGCCAAATCCAGGGCTCCGGGCCGCTCCATGGAGGCGGAATTCAGCAGCGGCGGTCCGTTGCGCCCATCGTAGGCGGCCAGACCGGCCGCGATGACGTCGATATCCGATGAATCGATGGACAAGGGCCGCGTGGCCATGTCCTGGACCCTGGCCGTCAGCCATCCCATGGCCTCGATTTGTTCCGGTTTTTTCAGGGATATTTCATCCACGTTGATGTCGAGAAAATCCGCCCCCGCCGTTTCCTGCTGGCGCACGATGGCGGCAATGTAGTCCAGTCCCGCTTCTTCCTGCCCGGACATGGCCACTTGTAGCGCCGCCTTGACATGCTTGACCCGGCCTTCCTGGAAATCCTGGGTCTCCCTGATGGCGTCGGGAAGGACCAGATACCGGGTTTCGCCGGCGCCATCCACATAGCTAACGGCATCGGCGCCACCGCCGTCCGTGGTCACCCTGGCGTTGCGGCGCAACAGCGCCCGCGTGGTATGCACATTTTCACCGATAACGATGAATTCACGGTCCATGCCGCTAATTTTCATGGCGATTTCCTCAAATTTTTCGCCATGGGCTTGAAGAAGCAGGCGTCCACGAAGATATCGAAAAAATCGGCCTCGCTTTCCAGTTCCACATGCTCAGCCCGGCGGACCAATTGCTCCAGATAACGCCGCCGCTCCACGTTCAACAGGGCTTCGGAGACACCTTGCAGGGCGGTGTTGCCGGCCTTGACGACACGACCGGGATCGACGGGCGCCAAAAGCCCGATCGCCACCGCGTTGTCGACATCCACGTGGGAGGCAAAGCCGCCGGCCAGATACAGCCGGTCGATATCTTCCACGCCGACGCCGAAACGCCGCATCAGAATGCCCTGCCCGGCGTTCGACGCCGCCTTGGCCTGTGCCAGGTGGGAGATATCCTGGCCGGAAATGGTGATGCCCTGACCTGGTAAACGGCCCGGCACGATGACCACCTCGGCGTTGCGCCGGCCCTTTTCCCGCGCCAGGGCCCCCTTCTCGTTCATGCGGCCGCCGCGGCGCAACACGGCCAAAATATCGATCAGGCCGGAGCCGCAAAGGCCAACGGGGGCCACATCGCCGATGGTCTTGACCGCGAAACCGTCACCGCTTTCCCAGACCGCCTCTATGGCGCCGTCGTAACTGGCCATGCCGTGACGCACCAGACCACCTTCAAAGGCCGGGCCGGCGGGGCAGGAGGCCACCATCAGGCGGCCCCTGCCCGCCAATACGATCTCGGTATTGGTGCCCATGTCGACCAGCATGGCGACCTCGTCGGCATCGGGAGAGAGATCGAGAGCTAGGAGCGAGGCGGCGGCATCGCCGCCGACGTGGCTGGCGATCAGGGGCAGGCCCTGGACCAGGCATTTCGGATGGGCGCGGAGGCCCAGTTTCCTCGCCTCCATAACCAGCGCGGTGCCGTCGCGCTCGCCGGCCAGATAGGCCAGTTCCACGGGCGATTTATAGGGCCGCTGACCGATCGGCTGGACGTCGCCCTTGAAGAACATATCCCGCATGGTTGAATTGCCGGCGACGACGATTTCGTAGATTTCCCGGCGTTTGAAGCCGAATTGGCGGCAGAGATCCTCGATTTCCCGGTTCAGGGCGTTGATGATGGCCTTGTGCAATTCGCCCTGGTGAGGACCGCCATCGTAGGAAATCCGGTGCATGATGTCGCTGCCGCCAAACCGTTGCGGGTTTTCAAAGGAGGCCGTGGCGATGCAGGCCCCGCTTTCCAGATCGAACAGGTTCGCCGCCACGGTGGTGGTGCCCAGATCGATGGCCAGTCCGTAAATATGACCGCGGAACTTATCGATCACCGCGCCGTCGCGCAGCACCTCCTCGCCCTGCCGGGTAATGGCCGGGGCCAGGGCCACCGGCTTCTCAAGCGGGCCGTGTAAGATGCGCGGCGCGCGGATCAAGGGCTCGAATAAAATCTCGGCCCCCAGATCGATGACCTCCGCCTGACAGGCCAGACGGTAGGTTTCCGTCAAAAACGCCTCCGCCTCGGTGCGCGGCGCCAAGGCATCGGCGCCGCCACTCACGCTGACGATACATTCATGACAATCGCCGTAGCGGCCGCAGGAGGAGGCCAGGCGCAGGCCCATGTCGTCGGCCCGGTCGAAAAGATTGATCTGCTCCGCCCGTTGGCCCTCCATGCCGGCGCGGCGGTCCCGGCGGTTCTGGCGGGCCTGGGCCGATTGTTCCCTCACCTGGACAATTTTCTCCTTGGTCTTGGCGTAGCTTTCCGGCCGGGTTTCCCAGGCGGTGCGGAAATCCAGGGTGCCGTCGTGGGCGCAGATGGGCACGGCATCCGTGCCGCCGGGATTTTCACGGTTGGCGCAGGCGAATTTGGCGGTGCAGACATCCTTGGCGGATCGGTAGGGACAGCGCCCCTGCCCTTGCACTTGGTCCTGTGCCGTCTCCAGAATTTCGCCAAAAATGCCGGAAATCCGGTCCAGACTCCGTTGATAGTCCTTTTTGTTCGGGCCAGGCATGCTCAGGTATTTCCGATGCGGGCGGGGTTCAGGCCGCCGTCATCAGTTCCTTGGCCACGGCGACGCAGCTCAAGGCGTCCGCGCCATAGCCATCGGCGCCCATATCGTCGGAGAATTCCTGGGTCACCGGCGCCCCGCCGACCATGATCTGCACCTCGTCCCGCAGATCCGCATCGATGAAGGCCTCGATGGTCCGGCCCATGTTCGGCATCGTGGTGGTCAATAGGGCGGACATGCCCAGAACCTTGGCGCCGCTTTCCTCCACCGCGTCGATAAAGGTGTCCTCGGCCACGTCGACGCCGAGGTCGATGACCTCGAAGCCGGAGCCGCGCAGCATCATGATGCAGAGATTTTTGCCGATATCGTGCAAATCCCCCTTCACGGTGCCCATGATCACGGTGCCGTGTTTCTCGACGCCGGCGGCCGAAAGTATCGGCTCGATATGGGCCATGCCGGCCCGCATGGCCCGCGCGCAACTCAACACTTCCGGCACGAAAACGAAATTTTCGCGGAATTTGATGCCGACGATGCCCATGCCGCCGATCAGGCCGTCGTCCATGATCTCGATTGCCTCGATGCCCTCTTCCAGTGCCTGGGCAGTCAATTCATCCACGCCGTCGTCGTCGCCCTCGATAATCGCCGCCGCGATCTCCA
>JAYGEB010000306.1:0-3244 GCA_046582595.1 Alphaproteobacteria bacterium
GCTCCGAACAATTGCCAGCGCCATATCAATTCTCCCCACCGAATCAGTTGGTTAAGAGAATCACATCCGGGCCGCAATTAACACCAGGCGAGAGAGTCACAAGTTTAGTCGATTGGTATCAGACCGCCGCGCAAGCGCCGCGGGTCGTCGATGGCCTCGTCCACCGCCGCCTCCAATGACAGTCCCATCTTCATGTACAATACGATGGCGCGGGAGGTGCCGGCATGGCCGCCGCCTCTCCAACCCCCGGCGTTCCTTCGGAGTTGGTTACCAAAACCCGCGCCATCGGCATCCCCACATCATTTCGCTTGGCTATGTTCCGGCCCAGGCTTGACCCCGGAAGGCGCGCGGTCCACATATAAGTGGCTGCCGGCCCTGGTACAATCCCGGGTTCCCGGCACGTCTTCTGAAAAACCGGACATTCAACTCGGACAATGGCGGGGAGCCGACATGGGGCGAATGGGTTCGCTGCGGCGGAATTTATGGTTCATCGTCGCCATGGGCAGCCTGATATCGTTGCTGGGCTTTGGCGTCCGCGCCAATTTCGGCCTGTTCCTGGCGCCGATGTCGGCCGATCTGGGTTGGGGCCGAGAAGTTTTCGCCTTGGCCATGGCCATCCAAAACTTAGTGTGGGGCGTGGGACTACCCATCGCCGGCATGTTGGCGGACCGTTTCGGCACGGCGCGAGTGCTGGCAATCGGCGGATTATTCTATGCCGTGGGCATCTATGGCATGGCGCAGGCTTCCAGCCCAATGATGTTCCACGTGACCGGCGGTCTATTGGTGGGCATCGGCCTTTCGGGAGCATCATTTGCGCTGGTACTTGCCGCGTTGGGCCGGATGGTGCCGGAAAGGCATCGCACCCTAGCGCTTGGCCTGGGCACCGCCGCCGGGTCCATGGGACAATTTCTGCTGGTGCCGCTGGGACAGGCCTTCATCAGCGCCTATGGCTGGTCGACGGCGCTTGTGCTCCTGGCCCTTATCGTCGCCCTGGTCATCCCGCTCAGCGCCGCCATGCGCGGCGACGCGCCAGAGGCGCCGGATACGCAAAAACAGTCCATGGGCCAGGCGCTGACCGAGGCCAGACGGCATTCGGGGTACCTGTATCTGAGCGCCGGGTTTTTTGTTTGCGGGTTCCACATCGCCTTTATCGGCACGCATCTGCCGGCATTTATCACCGATCAGGGCCTTGCCGCCGGGATTGGCGCCCAGGCCCTGGCCATCCTGGGATTATTCAACATTTTTGGCGCCATATTGGCGGGCGTGCTGGGCAACCGCTATCAAAAGAAGAACCTGCTCAGCCTGATTTACCTGTTCCGCGCCATCGCCATAACACTTTTCATTCTGCTGCCCATGAACCAGATGACCGTGCTGGCGTTCTCCGCCGCCATCGGCCTGACCTGGCTTTCAACCGTGCCCCTGACCTCCGGCATCGTGGCCCAGGTGTTCGGTCCCCGCTATATGGCGACGTTATTTGGATTTGTCTTCCTGTCGCACCAAATTGGCTCATTTTTGGGAGTTTGGCTGGGCGGGAAACTGTATGATCAGTTCGGCTCCTACGATGCCGTATGGTGGCTGGCCGTCGCCTTGGGTTTGTTCGCCGCGCTGGTCCATCTGCCCATCGACGAGCGCCCCGCGCCCCGTCTTGCCGCCGCCGCGCAATAATCCGGCGGACAAATGTCTAGCTTCCTGGCGCGGCTGTTTCTATCATTGGGCCATGAGACGTTTGACGCATTTATTTGCCCTGCTGCTGGCCTTCGGCCTCGCCTGGATGGGCGAAGCCTGGGCCGATCAGACCGATCCGCGGCTGGATGGGCTGTTCGTCGAATTGCACGAAACCGATAACCCCCATAAAGCCAGGCTGATCGAACAGTCGATCTGGGCCGTCTGGCTGGCCAGCAAGAGCCCGACCTTGGAGCTGCTCATGGGCCGCGTGGTCAAGGCCATGGGGAACCGGGAATTCGGCGAGGCGTTGCGGCTTCTGGACACCATCGTCACCATCGCGCCCGGCTATGCCGAGGGTTGGAACAAGCGCGCCACGGTGTATTTTTTGCTGGGCCGGTTGCAGCAGTCGATCTCGGATGTGGAGCGTACCCTGGACCTGGAGCCGCGCCATTTTGGCGCCCTGAGCGGACTGGGCCAGATTTACAACCGCCTGCAACAGGACGCCGCCGCCCTGGACGCCTATGAACGCGCCCTGAAGGTCAATCCCCATTTGGCCCATGCCGAACGAGAGGTGGAACGCCTGCGCGCAGAGGTAAAGGGCAAGAATATCTAGACCATTTCCGAGATCGAAATGTTCGATCAAGGCCGCGACGGCGGCCCGGCGCTTATGCGCCGCCCGCGCGGAGCGGTGCGCTCTTGCGCACAAGCGTTAGCGAAAAGAGCCAGGCCCGATTCATTCAATCGCGAAAATTGTCTATGGCACCCAGGCAATGCGCAGGCTGTTGGTGGCGCCGGGGGTGCCGAAGGGGACCCCGGCGGTGATCACCAGACGGTCGCCGGAGAGCGCGATGCCGCGGTCGGCGGCGGCAAGACAGGCGCGGTCCACCATATCCGTGAAACCCGAGGCGTCCGCGCTGTGCACGCAGATAAGCCCCCAGGCGATCGCCAGGCGCCGGGCGGTGATCAAGCTTGGCGTCAGGACCAGAATGGGCACCGGCGGCCGCTCGCGGGCCGCGCGCAGGGCGGTGGAGCCCGACGTCGTATAGGTGACGATGGCGGAAGCGGAAATCGTTCCCGCGACCTGGCGCGCCGCCGCCGTGATCGCGTCGGCGGAGGTCGCCTCGGGATCGGCATGTTCGGCGTCCATGAAATTCCGGAAACCCTGATCGCCCCCGACCTTGGCGACGACCCGGTCCATGACCTCCACGGCGGCCAGGGGATGGGCGCCGGCGGCGGTCTCTCCCGAAAGCATCACCGCATCGGCGCCGTCATAGACCGCGGTCGCGACGTCGGAGGCCTCCGCCCGAGTCGGCGCCGGCGAGTTGATCATCGATTCCAGCATCTGGGTGGCGACCACCACCGGCTTGCCTGCCTCGCGGCAGCGCCGGACGATCTGCTTTTGGATGCTGGGCACGTCTTCCGGCGGCAGCTCGACCCCGAGGTCGCCGCGCGCGACCATCACGCCGTCGGACAGGGCCAGGATCTCGTCGAGACGCTCGATCGCGGCCGGCTTCTCCAGCTTGGTCATCACCGCGGCGCGCCCGCCGATCAGCTTGCGCGCCTCGGCCACGTCGTCGGG
>JAYGEB010000373.1:0-24189 GCA_046582595.1 Alphaproteobacteria bacterium
GCCGGGCAACACCTCCGCCGCCTGATTGAAAACAGCCCGCTTGGCATTTGGCATCAAACATCCGATGGGCGCACCTTGTCCTTGAACTCCAAGGCCGCCGATATCCTCGAGATACCGTAAGATGCGCGGCAAACGCCAGACACTCTGGAGGGGCTCGTCGTTCCGGAGGAACGCGGCCGTTTGGCCGAGGTGCAATCGGCATGGCGAAAGGGAGAAAGCCGGGAAATTGAATGCCGGATTATCGGTTCGCATTCAGGCCGGGAAAAAACCCTCCTTGTATCCGGTACGCCCGCATCGAATTCCGCTCAACAGGATGGCGGTTTTCTGTTGAGCATTCTGGACATTACCGAACGCAAAAAATCAGCGGCCCTGATCGAACATCTGTCCCATCACGACACGCTGACCGGACTGCCGAACCGGAACCTGTTTCAGGATCGCCTGCGGCAAGCCATGGCGTTCGCCACCCGCGGCCGGAAACGCAATGCCCTTTTGGTCCTGGACCTTGATAATTTCAAGGATATCAACGACACCTTGGGCCATCGGGCCGGCGATCGGTTATTGCAAATGGTGGCGACCCGGCTGACGCACTGCACCCGGCAAATCGATACGGTGGCGCGCCTGGGCGGCAATGAATTCGCCATCGTTTGCACGGAACTTGGCCATGGCAATCTGGTTCAGCACATGGCGGAACGGATCATGGAAGCCATGAGCAAGCCGTTTCAGATTGACGATGAAACGATCCGCACCTCCAGTACCATCGGCATCGCCCTGTTTCCCCACGATACGGACGATGCGGATCAATTGATCAAATTCGCCGACATGGCCCTTCATCAGGCCAAGGCGGCGGGCAGGAACCACTACCGTTTCTTCGACGCCAGCATGGATGAAGCGGTCCGCCGGCGCAAAGGTTTGGAAGCGGATTTACGCCAGGCGATCGAGAACGAGGCGTTCACGCTGTTGTATCAACCGCAACTGCGCCTCAGCGATGGCGTGATCTATGGCGCCGAAGCCCTGGTGCGCTGGAATCACCCGGACCGCGGGATGATTTCACCGGCTGATTTCATTCCCCTGGCCGAGAGCACCGGGTTGATCCGCGAACTGGGCCACTGGGTTCTGCGCACGGCCTGCCAGCAGGCCAGCACCTAGGCGGAAGCCGGCCATCCCAATATCCGCATGGCCGTCAACCTGTCGGCCGTGGAATTCATGAGTGACAAGCTGTTGCGGAATGTCAGGGCGGCCCTGGACGAGAGCGGTTTGCCGCCCGAGCAATTGGAGTTGGAAATCACCGAGAGCGCGGTAATGGCGGACATGGAGAAGGCCATCGTCGCGATGCAGGGGTTGCGCGAAATTGGCGCCCGGTTGGCCATTGACGATTTTGGCACCGGATTCTCCTCGCTTGCCTATTTGAAGAGATTCCCCGTCCAAGCCTTGAAAATCGATCGCTCCTTCGTGCAGGAAATCTTGCTGAGCACCGAGGACGCCGCCATTGCCGCCGCCATTATCAGCCTGGGCAAAAGCCTGAACCTGGAGGTCATCGCGGAGGGAGTCGAAGAGGCCGAACAAGCCAATCATCTGCGCCAGGCCGGCTGCCCCTTCGCCCAGGGTTACTATTTTGGCCGCCCGGTCCCAGCGGATGAATTTTTCACCCAGCCGGCCGCCAAGAATTAGAGCTTTTTCAATGTTGTCTAGACTGGGAACGACACCGGCACGCTGCGCGGGCCGCGCACCTGTCCGCCCACCCAGGTGACCTTCTCGGGCGCCGACAGCTCGAACTCCGGAATACGCTCGAACCAAACGCGCAAGGCCACATCCATTTCCATGCGGGCGAGGTTAGAGCCCGCACAGCGGTGAATGCCGACGCCAAAGGCGATATGGCGATTGCGCTTCCGGCCGATGTCGACTTCATCGGGTTGATCGAACACCTCCGGGTCGCGATTGGCTCCGGGGAAATTCAGCAGAACCTTTTGGCCGGGAATGAACTCGGCATCACCCATAGTGATCGGCTCGGTTACTTTGCGGGCCATGGTCACGGGCGAATAGAAACGCAGCATTTCTTCAATCGCGGTGCCGAACAGCGTGGGATCGCCCGCCAGGCGGCGGCGGTCCTCGGCATGGCCGGCGAAATGCCACATGGCGGCGCCGATGGAGCTCCACGTGGTGTCGATGCCCGCCACCAGCAACAGATTGCACATGCCGATAACCGTGTAATCGCTCAACGGCTCTCCCTCGATTTCGCAGGCGATCAGTTTGGATATCATGTCATCGCCAGGATTCTCGCGCCGTTTCACCACCAGTTCGGCAAAGAATTCGCGGATGATCTTGCGATACTTGGTGCGCAGTTCCGGCTGGGTCTGGCCAAATTCCAGAATGCCCTGGGTCCATTCGGTGAAATCCGCGCCCCGGTCGGGATCTATGCCCAACATTGCCGCGATGACCCTGGGGGGCAGTTGCTGGGCGTAATCGGCGGCCGCGTCGCATGAACCCGAGGCAATAAAGCCGTCGATCAATTTGTGGCACAAAGCCTCCGTCGAGGCCCGAAACGGTTCCACGGCCTTGGGGGTAAAGAATGGCAGGATCATCCGGCGATAGTCGATTTGCTCCGGTGGATCGGCGGTAATGGGCGGGCTTTCGGAGCCGTATAATTTAGCCTCCGCGATCAGCTCGGCGCGCAGCTCCGGCGACGGCGGGACCACATTCGGCGCGCGCGAGGACAATGCGGGCACCATGCGGACCATGGCCTGCAAATCTTCATACTTGGTCGGCAGCCAGCTACCGCCCCAACGGGTGGTGTGGGCAATGGGGCAGGTCTCGCGCAGCTCTTTCCAAATGGGAAAGGGATCGCGCACATAGTCATCATCAAAAATATCGTAGTCGGTGGCCCAATCCGTCACGGGGCAGACATCATTGTCGCTCATGATTTTTTCCTCGCCCTTGTTGGCGGCATTATTCCACATCCATGGCGGGCTTGGGAAGAGGCTGCAATCAGGCCGCCGTTCGCCCACTGAATGGCTTGTCCATCAATGGAGGCTCGGGCATAAGCGCCTGAGCGGGGCATTGGCGTTGCCGGCATGGCGAAAACCGGCGTCATGCCGGGCGGGGTGACGCTGCAATACCCCATCGGGCACATGTCCGACGGGCTGAACCGCCGCCAGATCATTATCGCGACCTGCGCCGCCGGCGCGGTGGCCGGCGAGGAAGCCGGTGATTTCGTCAGCATGGCGCCCACGCCCATGGCGGCGGCCCTGAACCCGGACTTTGAACTGGCAGAAATCGGCGCCGCCTCGGAAGCCGCCGCCGGGGAGGTACGGGAGAGTTTCGAGGAATTGCTGCAGAATTTAGAACATTTTCGGGATTGAAATGGGCGCTCAAGGTCGCGACGGCGGCCCGGCGCTTATGCGCCGCCCGCGCGGAACGGCGCGCTCTTGCGCACAAGCGTGAGCGAAAAGAGCTAAACCGGATTCATTCAATCTCGAAATGGGCATGGAGAGTTCGGAATAAGGTCAATAACTTCGCGGCAAACCCATGCGTTCGCCGAGGAAATTCTTCACCATTTCGTTGGATATGGGACTGAAGGGGCCTAAAGGGGCATCCCGGAACAGCCGTTGCAGGGGCGAGGCCTCGACCAGTCCATAACCGCCCAGTACCCGCATGCAACGGTCCGTGCAGCGGATCGCCGTTTCCGAGGCGGCCAGCTTGGCCATGGCCGCTTCGGTGGCGCATTCGCGGCCCTGGGATTGCAGCCAGGCGGCCTTTTGCGTCAGCAATCTGATCTGCGCCAATTCGGTCGCCACCTCCGCCAAGGGATGTTGGACAGCCTGAAAGGCGCCGATGGGCCGGCCATAGGCGGTGCGGTCCTGGGCGTATTGCAGGGCGATGTCCAGGGCCGCCGCCGTGATGCCCACATAGATCGCCGCCGAGAGAATGCGTTCCTCATCAAGCGATGACAGCAGCGCATACCACCCCCGCCCGCGTTCGCCGACCAGGGCGTCCTCGGGCGCCGTGGCGTCATCGAAAAACACTTCCGAGGTGCCCCCCGCCCGCATACCCATCAGCTCCAGCTTCCGCACCTCGACGCCGGGCTGTCGCCGGGGCGTCAGGATCAGGGACAGGCCGCGGGCCCGTTTGTCATTTTCGATGGGGTCCGTGCGGCAAAGAACCAGAATGGCGTCCGCTTCGCCGGCGAAGGTGGTAAACAGTTTCTGACCCTTCACCGTCCAGGGACCGCCGTTGCCGTTCGCCTGGCTCGCCCGCGTGGTCAAGCTCAAAATATCCGTGCCGCCGCTGGGCTCTGTCATGCCAAAGGCCATGATGAATTCGCCTTGCGCAAGCCGGGGCAGATATTCCGATTTTTGCGCCTCCGTGCCGTGTTCGTGAAAGGTCCGCGCCGTCATGGACAGCAAGACCCAGTCCATGGCCAGGGAGGGAAAGCGCCGGGACAATTCCTCGCAAAATACCGCGCCGGTCGATACATCGGCATTGCTGCCGCCATATTCCTCCCCCACGGACAGACCCAACCAGCCCCGCGCGGCGAAATCTTGCCAGATTTCGCGCGGGATGGCGCGGGCCCGGTCGTATTCCCGAATTTTCTCCTCTGGCAGTTCACGGTCGAAAAACTGCCTGACACTGTCCCGCAACAGCGCCTCTTCCTCGGGTGCATCGAAATCCATCCTCGCCTCCGCCCTTCAGGTCTTATGCTGGTCTCGTCGCCAGCTTTTCAGAACGGCGCGCAATGAACAACCCATTAGGTCGCTTCCGGGTTGTTCAACCGGGGAAATCGGGTTGCGCCTCGGGCGCGGCGCGGATAAAGGGCTCCAACTCTCGGCAGGCGCCGTCGATGGCGACAAGGGTGGGGTAATCGGACAGATCGCAGTCGTCGCGCCGGGCATTGGCCAATTGGGGCACCAGGCAGGCCTCGGCCACGCCCGGTTCGTCGGAGAAGCAATACCTGAAGGACGCGGTGCGCCGGGTGAGTTGAGCCTCGAGGGTCGCGAAACCTTGGTCCATCCAATGGTGGTACCAGGCATCCGACCGCGGCTCCGTGGCGCCCATCTCGTCGGCCAGATAGCGCCGCACGCGGCCGACGACGACGGGATGTAAATCCGCCGCGATGACCAGGCCAAAGGCGCGGGCTTGCGCCCCGAGGACGGGGTCTTCCGGATAAATGCTGGGCGCGGGATAGATCTCCTCCAATAGTTCCATGATGGCCATGGACTGGGTCACCAACCGGCCGTCGATCTCCAATGTGGGCATCAGGCCCTGGGGGTTGATGGCCCTGTAGGCGGCATCGGTCAGCGACGGTATGGCGATATATTCGTAATCCAGGCCCTTCAGGTTAAGTACAATGCGGACCCGCTGCCCGGCGGAATTCCGAAACCGTGTATGCAGGCGTAATTTCGCGGCCATTCGTCTCACCTTTCATATTTATCGGTAGGAGGACGGCACTATTCCGCCGCCTTGATCTCTCCGTCCGCCCAGACCACGGGCCGGCCCAGGCGTTTTTCCAAGCGGCCGGCGTTGGCTCCATCCAGGCGGACCACCAGCCAGACGGATTGTTCATCGTCCCGGCGCTCGATTATTTCGCCGACCTGATACAGCCAGGCCAGGGTGCCGCCGTCGTGGAGCGGCAACTGCAAGCGGACGGCGCGGTCGTTGCGGCCCACCTGTTGGCCGATCAGGGAAAGGAGGCGATCCGTCCCCTCGCCGCTCAGGGCCGACAGGCCGGCGGCCAGGGGCGTGCGTTCAACCAAATTGGCAATGCGCCGGCGGCCCTCGTCATCGGCGCGGTCGATCTTGTTATAGACCTCGATCATGCCGTCACGGCGGGTATCGTCGACGCCCAGGTCCGCCAGCACGGCCAGCACGTCGCGCTTTTGCGCCTCGCTATCGGGATGCACGATATCGCGCACATGCACGATGATATCGGCCCCCAACACCTCTTCCAGCGTGGCTCGGAATGCCGCCACCAACTGGGTCGGCAGGGCGGAGATGAAACCGACCGTGTCCGAGAGTATGATGCGCCCGCCCCGGCCGGGAATATCCACGGCGCGCATGGTCGGGTCCAGGGTGGCGAACAATTGATCCTCGGCCATCACCGCCGCGCCGGTCAGGCGGTTGAACAGGGTCGATTTTCCGGCGTTGGTATAGCCCACCAGGGCGACGATGGGGTAGGGCACCTCGGCCCGGTTCTTGCGGTGCAGTTCGCGGGTCCGCACCACGGCCTGCAATTGCCGGCGCAGAGTGACCACCCGGTCATCGATCATGCGGCGGTCGGCCTCGATCTGGGTTTCGCCGGGACCGCCCACCGTGCCGATGCCGCCGCGTTGGCGCTCCAGATGGGTCCAGGAGCGCACCAGGCGGCTGCGCTGATAGGTCAATTGCGCCAATTCGACTTGCAGGCGGCCCTCCTTGGTATGGGCCCGGTCGGCAAAAATCTCCAAAATCAGGCCGGTACGGTCGATCACCTTGCAATTCCAGGCCCGTTCCAGATTGCGCTGCTGGATGGGTGAAAGGGCGGTATCCAGCACCGCCACCTCGATTTTTTCGGCCTGAATGACAGCGCCCAGGTCCGCGACCTTGCCGGTCCCGAACAGGGTCGCCGGACGGGGCCGGTTGACGGCGACCACTTCGGCGACGCGCACGTCCAGACCAATGGCATGCGCCAGGCCCTCGGCCTCGGCCAATTGGGCATGCGGCGGACGGCCACCGTCATCGGCCGCCGATTTCAATTGCGGATGAACGATCAGGGCCCGGCCGGGGCCATTGCGGTAATCGTCGCCTTGTTCGTTATCCGGACCGCTCACGCTTCTGCTTCATCCTCTGATGGGTCATACAATTGCACCGGCTGTGCCGGCATGACCGTCGAAATAGCATGCTTGTAGACCAGTTGAATATGGCCATCGCGGCGCAGCAAGACACAAAAATTGTCGAAGCCGGAGATAAAGCCCTGTAGTTTTACGCCGTTTACCAAAAACACGGTGACTGGGGTCTTCGCCTTGCGGACATGATTGAGGAACACATCCTGCACGTTTTGTTTTTCGTTCGCCATGTTCGGCTCCATTTAGACTGCCCCATTCCAAAGTTGGAAGGCGGGTCAGCGTTTGATTATTGGGATGCCAGATTGAATTCGTTTACGCCCTGACGGCATCCGGTGGCTGTATGCCAAGACAATCCGCCAGGATATGAAACCGTCCCGGCGACTCAACTAGATTACCCGTTAACTCAAATGGGGTCGATTACCCATTCGGCAAGCGCCGGGGTTATCTCATACTTGTGATGAAGCTGTTTTTCCCTCCGTTTCCTTTAAAAAATCCATATAGAGCCGGCGCAGCGCCATTGTTTGGCTGCCCGGCCTGCCATTGGCCAAAATGGTGTCGTCGATTTTCACCACCGCCGTGACGAACGAAGTGGTCGAGGTCAAGAACGCCTCCCGCGCCGATTTCGCTTCCTCCAGGGAAAACGGCCGCTCCTCCACCACCAGCCCCTGGGATTGCGCCAGCGCGATCAAACGGCGCCGGGTGATCCCGTTCAGGATGGCGTTTTCCACCGGCCGGGTGACCAAATGGCCCTCGCCATTGATGATCCAGGCATTGGTGGACCCCCCTTCGGTCACAAAACCATCGCGATCGACCTGCCAGGCCTCGAACGCGCCGCAGCTCCGCGCGGCCTGTTTGACCAAAACGTTGGGCAGCAGGGATATGGATTTAATGTCGCACCGCTGCCAACGGATATCCGGCTGGGAAATTACGGCGACGCCTTCTTCAATCACCTTGTCCGAAACAGGCGGCGTGTACCGGGCCGTGACGACCAGGGCGGGGCGGACATCGTCCTTGGGAAATGGATGATCGCGCCGGGCCACGCCGCGGCTAATTTGAACGTAGACGATACCGTCCCGGACCCGGTTGCGCCGCACGGTTTCCCGGAATACCACGGCCATTGCCGCCGGTGACATGGGGCTGCGGATTTGCAATTCCGAGAGAGACCGTTGCAGGCGCCCCATGTGCCATTCACCATCGATCAGTACCCCTCCCCGCACCGCGATGACTTCATAAACGCCGTCGGCGAATTGATAGCCCCGATCCTCGATGTGGACCGATGCGGCGCCATGGGGCCGATAACGTCCGTTCACGTAGGCGATGCGGCTCATGTTTGCCTTCCTCTATCCGCTGATTTTCCCCGCATCCCCGTCACCGGTTCCAATACGAGGGATGCAGCAGGCTCAATAATGCCAGCAATTCGACCCGCCCGGCCAGCATGCCGATGATCAGAACAACTTTAGCGCCATCGCTCATGTCGACGTAACGCGGCGCCTCGGGGATAACGGCATGCAGGAACGGCCCGGCATTGCCGACCGCCAGGGCGGCGGCGGTAATGGCGGCATCTGGAGATAATCCGGACATGGCCAGAGCCAGCGCCAACGCCGCCAGCACCAGGATAAAAACAAAGAAAAAGCTCCAGACACTCCAAATCACCGGATTTTCAATACGCTGCCTGCCCAAGCGCAACGCCCGGACCCCATGGGGAAAGGATAAACGCAGCAATTCGCGCCGGGCCTGTTTGAACAAGACGGCAAGCCGCATCAGGCGCATCCCGCCCGTGGTCGATCCCGTGGCGCCGCCAACCAATACCAGGGCGATTATCAGGACAGGCGCCAAGGGCGCCGCGACAATCGAGCCGACACCGATTTGGCCGTTGCTGAATCCAGTCGTGGTCAACGCCGAAACGGCGGTGAAGATGCCGCCGCGAAAAGCCGTGACAAAATCGCCCTCCCCGCCATTGAACAGACCCTGGACCACCAGGGCGCCAACCATGACGCTAACCGCAACGGCCAGATAATAGACCTCGATATTCTCGCGCATGACCCGGAAATGCCCGTTAAATACCGCCCAATGGAGGGTAAAATTCATCGCCCCCAATAACATGACGGCCATCAGGACGAGTTCGACAAGCGGGCTGCCAAAGGTGGAGATGCCGCCGTCCCGGGTGCTGAACCCTCCCGTTGAGAGTGCCGTGAAGGCATGGGCCAAACCATCGAACGCCGACATCCCGGCAGCCCACAGGGCCAAAGCGGCCAGCAGGGTCAAAAGAACGTAGATCCAAAATAAATCCTGCACCGTCTGCAGCATCCGGGCCGGCAGACTGGCCCCCTCCCCGCGCGGCAGGGCGCTTTGATAGGCCTCCATGCCGCCGATGCCGAGGTGGGAAATCAGACTGACCGCCAGAACGATGCTTAACAAACCGCCGGACCATTGCAGCAAGGCGCGCCACAACAGGACGGCCGGCGACATGGCTTCCAAGCCGACGAAGGTGGTCGCACCCGTCGTGGTCAATCCCGAAATGGCTTCGAAAAATGCATCGATCGGCTGCCGCGGCAGGCCCGAAAAATGCAACGGCACGGCGCCGAAAAAGGCCAATACGAGCCAGACCAGGACCAGAAACATGAAGGCCTCGCGCTTGCCGAATTGCATCCTCTCCCGCCTTGTCGCCAAGGCGAAGCCGGCCCCGGAAAACCCAGTCAGCACCGCGGAGGCGGCAAAGGTCCACGCTAGATTACTGTCGCCATCCAGCATCGCGGTCAGGGCCGGCAGGATCATCAGGGCGGCCAACAGCACCACGGTCCAGCCAAGGCAATGAACGACACTGGTAAAGGACATGGCGGAGGGAAATCAGAAATAATCGAGGCGGACGGAAAACATTTTTTCGACCTTTTTGACCACGTCCGCCAGGGCGAATATCACCACCCGGTCCTTCACCTGCACCACCGTATCGCCACGTGGAATAATCACGGTATCGCCGCGCAACACACCGCCGATGATAACGCCGACGGGCAAATTGACATCCCGCAGCGGCACCCCGACCAGGGGCGAGGTTTCCAGGGCCTCCGCCTCGATCACTTCCGCCACGCCGTCGCGAAGGCTATGCACGGCCCTGATTCGCCCGCGGCGCACATGCTGCAAAATGGTTGAAACGGTGGACGCGCGGGGATTGACCACCGCATCGATGCCCAGGGATGCCAGGAGCGGGCCGTAACTGGAATTGTTGATCAAGGTCACCGCGCGCTGGCAGCCTTGACGTTTGGCCAGCAGTGAAGCCAGGATATTGACCTCGTCATCGTCGGCGACGGCAACAACGGTTTCCGTATTGGCCGCGTTCGCCTCGATCAGGATTTCACTGTCCAGGGCGTCGCCGTTGATTACGACGCTGCGTTCCAGGCGTTCGGCCACGTACTCCGCCCGCTCCCGGTTCAACTCCACCACCTTGATTCGCACCGATGGATGATCGCGTTCCATGCTTTCGGCCAAGTACAGGCCGATGTTGCCGCCGCCCACGATGATAATGCGCCGGGCCTCTTTTTCCTCGTGGCCGAACAGGCTCAGGGCCCGGCTGACATGATCCTTGTCCGAGATGAAGAAGACTTCATCACCGACCAGCATCTGATCATCACCCGTGGGCACCGACATTTGTCCGGCCCGGTCGATGCCGACCACGACGATATTCAGATCGGGAAACAACTCCGTCAACTGCCGCAGGGGGGTGTCGACAATGGGGCACTCATCGGTCAGGCGCACGCCGATCAGGCGCAGTTTATCGTCGCCAAAGGGGATCATATCAAAGGCGCCGGGCACCTCCAGGCGCCGCTTGGCGGAGCGGGCCACCTCCACCTCGGGCGAGATGATAACATCGATGGGCAGATGATCCCGGCTGAACAGATCGCTCCACAAGGGCCGCAAATAGCTTTGCGCCCGGACGCGGGCGATCTTGGTCGGCACATTGAACAGCGAATGGGCGACTTGACAGGCCACCATGTTGACTTCGTCGGCGAAGGTCACGGCGATGATCATGTCCGCTTCCCCGGCCCCCGCCGCTTCCAACACATCGGGCTGCGAGGCGAACCCGACCAGGCCGTGGACATCCAGATTATCATTGATGCGCTTGACCAGTTCGGGTGATTGATCGATGACGGTGACGTCATTATGTTCGCCGGACAATTGCCGGGCGATGCTGTAGCCTACCTGACCGGCGCCGCAAACGATCACCTTCATGATATATCCACCATTGCTTTCCCCAGAGCATGTTCTTTTTAAACATGCT
Source organism: Alphaproteobacteria bacterium (assembly GCA_046582595.1). Lineage (GTDB taxonomy): Bacteria > Pseudomonadota > Alphaproteobacteria. The sequence goes on from JAYGEB010000373.1 coordinate 11,089, forward strand.
CTGACTCTTAAGAAAAGAGCAATTGAACCAATCACATGAGTCGCGAAAGCGACTTCGACTAATTGAAAATTGCTCTAACCGCTCGAAAAAAATATCACTGTGGCCGGTTTGCCACGCCCAATGATTTTAGTTTTCGATGCAGGGCGGAACGTTCCATGCCGACGAATTCCGCGGTACGGGAAATATTACCACCAAACCGCCCGATTTGGGCCATCAGGTATTCTCGTTCGAATATCTCCCGTGCTTCGCGCAGAGGCAGGGACATCACCTCGGTTTCACCGCTATCGCGCATGGCGGTCGGCGTCGGCGCGCTGATGTCCATGGGCAACATGGCAATCGACACGGTCGCCTCTTCCCCCTGGGCCATGATGACCAGATTTTCGACTATATTGCGCAGTTGGCGGACATTGCCGGGCCAGTCGTGGCGTTGCAGGGCGGCCATGGCGTCGGCGGACACGCGCCGCGGCGACAGGCCAAGGGTCTCGGCCGAGCGGTTCATGAAATAATCCACCAGCATGGGTATGTCCGAGGGCCTGTCGCGCAGCGGCGGAACCGATAAAGGCACGACGTTCAGGCGGTGATACAAGTCTTCGCGGAAATTCCCCTTGGAGATTTCCTCGCGCAGGTTCCTGGTGGTGGAACAGACCACGCGGACATCGACTTCCACGTTTTCCCGGCCGCCGACCCGTTGAAAACTTTGGTCCACCAATACCCGCAGCACCTTGGCCTGGCTTTCCAACGGCATATCGGCGACTTCATCGAGAAATAATGTGCCCCCGTGGGCCCGCTCGAACACACCGACGCGGTCCGGCGCGTTGGCCGCCCCGGCATCGGCCGCGCCGTTGGCGCCCATCGCGGGGCCATCCCGGCCTTCGACGCCGAACAACTCTATCTCCAATCTATCCGGCGCCATGGTGGCCGCGTTCAAAACCACGAAGTCGCCCATGTCCCGGTTCGATCGCGCATGCAGGGCGCGCGCCACGACTTCCTTGCCGGCGCCCGCCGGGCCGTCGATCATGACGCGGCTGCCCGTGGGCGCGACCTTTTCAATCGCCGTCCGCATCGCCGTGATTTCCGGGCTATTGCCGATAATCTCGGTCTCCGGGCCGGCCCGTTTACGCAGTTCCCGGTTTTCCTGGGTCAGGCGCGCGGCCTCGATAGCGCGGCGCACGATCAGCAACAGGCGGTCGGTTTCGAACGGCTTTTCGATAAAATCATAGGCCCCCAACTTGATGGCATGCACCGCCGTTTCGATATTGCCATGGCCCGAAATCATCACCACCGGCAGATCGCCGTGCTGGGCCCGCATTTCCTGCAATATTTCAAGGCCGTCCAGCTTGCTGCCGCGCAGCCAGATATCGAGGATCACCAGGGAGGGCCGGCGCGAGGCGACCGCCGAAAGGGCCTGCCTGTCGGTTCCGGCCAGGCGCGTTTCATAGCCTTCGTCGGACAAAATTCCGGCGATCAATTCCCGGATATCGGCCTCGTCATCGACAATCAGGATGTCCCGCGCCATTACCCTACCCCACTTTGTTCAACATCTTCCACGCCGTCTTGATCATCCGGGCCCTGGCCTTCGCGTTCTTGGTCGCCGAGGGGAAAGCTCAGATGAATGAGCGCCCCGCCGCCCTCGGCATCATCCAAACGCATGCGGCCGCCGTGCTCTTCCATGATCTTTTTTACAATGGCCAGGCCAAGGCCGGTACCTTTTTCGCGGTTGGTCACATAAGGTTCAGTCAGACGCTCGCGCCCGTCCATGGGCAGGCCGATACCGTTGTCGCTCACCGTCAGGATGGCGTTCGGGCCATCGGTGGTCAGAACAATCCGAATGGCGCCGGGTGCCGGCTCGCCCACCTCCATCTTGGGCCGCCCATCGATTGCCTCCTGGGCATTCCGCAACAGGTTGGTCAAAAGCCGGTCCAGATACTGGCTATCGCATCGAATGTAAACGGCGCTGTCGGGCAACTGGGCGGAATACTCAATATCCCGGTGCGCGAATTCTTCGGCAAATATCGCCGCGCGCACGATCTCGCGTAAATCCGCCACCTTCATCTCGGCCGCCGGCATCCGCGCGAAGGCGGAGAATTCGTCCACCATGCGGCCAATATCGCCGACCTGCCTGATAATCGTGTCGGTACATTGCGTGAAGACCTCCCTGTCGTCCGTTATTTGCTTCAGGTATTTCCGCTTCAGCCGCTCCGCCGATAGTTGGATCGGGGTCAGGGGGTTCTTTATTTCGTGGGCGATGCGCCGGGCCACGTCGGCCCAGGCCGCGGTGCGCTGCGCCGCGACCAATTCCGTCACGTCGTCGAAGGTCACGATGGCGCCGAACCTTTGATCGGCGGTCGGGTCGGTCCGAATGCGCGCCATGAAGGTGCGGCGGTGGCCGGCGCGGATAAGGGAGACTTCACCCTCGGCGATCTTGCCAGGATTTTCCCGCGCCCGTTGCAACAGCGCCGTCATCTCTGGCACCGCGTCGGTAAATGGTTTTCCGGTCAGGGCCTCGACCTCGGATTCAAGCAAGGCGGCGGCGGATCTATTGGGCAGGGTGATGATGCCGTTGCCGTCGAGGCTGACAACGCCGGCGGAGACGCCGCTCAATACCGCCTCGGTGAAACGGCGGCGGCGGTCCATGGCGCGGTTGGCGGCAACCAATTCCTCGCGCTGCTCCGACAACTGCTGGGTCATGCGGTTGAACGCGCGGCTGAGGGAACCGATCTCATCGTCGCCGCCGCTTTCCTCGACCCGGGCCGAAAGATCGCCCTCGCGTATTCGTTCCGCCGCCACCATCAAACCCCGGAGCGGCCCCACCAGACGGTTGGCGAAGGTCAGCCCCAGCCAAACCGCCGCCATCAACAGCATCAAGGCGACGACGATGAAAATCAGCGCGGAAGTCAACTGGATATCGGTGCGGGCGCCTTCCAGGGCCTCATATTCCCGGACCACGGCGCGGGTTGTTTCCACATAATTCAACACCACGGGGTCAACGAAGCGGGCGACGAACAAATAGGCATCGAGGAAGCCGTCCAGGCGCACCAAGGCCCGGACCTGATCGTCACGATCACTTTCAAAGATCACCGGATCGCTGCGCGAGGCGGCTTCAATCCGGTTCAAGGGCAATTCGTCAAAGGCCGCGCTGACACTTAGAAAGGTCCGGCCCAGCACCGCGCCATTGCTGTTGAACACCGTCGCCTCGCTCAAGGCCCGGCGCGAGGCCTGGATCGCCAGAAAGCGGGAGAACTGTTGCTGCTTGCCACGCAGACGCGGCGCCATGCGGTCAATGTCGTTGGCCATGGCCAGAATGTCGGCGCGGATAGTATGGCGGTGTTCAGCCACATAGGCTTCCGCGATTGCCAGGGAACCGCCGACGGCGGTACGCACCCGGTCGCTGAACCAGGACTGCACGCCAAGGTGAAAGAACACGGCCGAAAACAAGGCCACGATAATCGCCGGCGTGACCGCCACCAGGGAGAACATGGCCACGAAACGGCTGTGCAGGCGGGAGCCGGCCGAACCGGCCCGCCGCGCCACCCAAAGGCGCACGATGTGACGGGCGATCAAGGCGCCCAGGGACAGCACCAACACCAGATCGACAATCAACAGAATCAAAACCACGCGGGGGTTCGGCGCTTGCGGCGCCGATCCGGTCCAGGCGGTATAGGTCACCATGCCCGAGGCGAAGGTGGCCAGCGCCAGGGCAAAGGCCAATTTTCCGCTCAGGCCGACTTGCCGCGCCCAAGGCACGAAGCTCTCGGCAAAGGCGGTTTCCAGACGGCTTCGGTCCGTTGTTTCAACCATGTTGTAACTCGGTCCCGCTACACAGAGAATCTGTGGCAATTATGCATCAGTTTAGACCGCGCACCACCTGAATGTCGAGTTCCCTGATCTTTTTCCGCAGGGTGTTCCGGTTCAGACCCAACAATTCCGCCGCGCGGATTTGATTGCCGCGCGTCGCCGCCAGGCAGAGTTGGATCAACGGCCGCTCAACCTCCCGCAGAACCCGGTCATACAGACCCGCGGGTGGCAAGCTGTCACCATGGGCGCGGAAATAGCGCGCCAGATGCTGTTCAACCGAGGCGCCAAGATTATCGCCGCCAGGCGGCCCGCCGCCCATCCCCCCATCCGCCGCGCCCGAAGTTACGGACAGGGGCCGAATTTCTCCCTCGATCACCGCCTTTTCAATAACGTCCTCGGGATAGAGGGCGACCAGACGTTGGATCAGATTTTCCAACTCCCGCACATTGCCCGGCCAGTCATGGGTCCGCAAGCAGTCCAGGGCATCGCGGCTCAGGCGCTTGGCCGGCAAGCCGGCGTCTTCGGCCCGCCGCAAGAAATGCCGGACCAGATCGGGCAGATCCTCGGTCCGCTCGCGCAGGGGCGGCAGGCGCATGGGTACGACATTCAGGCGGTAAAACAGATCCTCCCGGAACAGCCCCTGGCGGATTTGTTGTTGCAGATCACGGTTGGTGGCGGCGATAATGCGCACGTTCGCCTTGACCGGAACGCGCCCGCCGACGGTGGAATATTCCCCCTGTTGCAGGACCCGCAACAGCCGGGTTTGCGCTTCGGCGGGCATGTCGCCAATCTCGTCCAGGAACAGGGTACCGCCCTCGGCCAATTCAAAGTGGCCGGGGTTGCGGGTGATGGCGCCGGTGAAGGCGCCTTTTTCATGGCCGAACAATTCACTTTCGATCAGGTCGCGGGGGATGGCCGCCATATTGATGGCCACGAAGGGCCCGTTGCGCCGCTTGCCATAATCGTGCAGGGCGCGGGCGACCAGTTCCTTGCCGGTGCCCGATTCACCGGAAATTATCACCGTCAGGTCGGTCTGCATGAGCCGGGCCAGAGTGCGGTAAATATCCTGCATGGCGGCCGAGCGGCCGATCACCGGCAAGCTTTCCTCGCCGTCCTCCACCTTCGCTGCACCGCCCGTGACATGTTGCGTGTTGGCCAGGGCGCGCTGCACCACGTTGATCAATTCCTTCAGATCAAAGGGCTTGGGCAGATACTCATGGGCGCCGCCTTCCGCCGCCTTGATCGCGGTCATGATGGTCGATTGCGCGCTCATCACGATGACCGGCATATCGGGCCGCAACTTCTTGATCCGGGGCAGCAGATCGAGACCATTTTCGTCCGGCATCACCACATCCGTGATCACCAGATCGCCCTGGCCATCGCCGATCCAGCGCCACAAGGTGGCCGCGTTCGCCGTCGCCCGGACCTCATAGCCGGCCCGGCCCAGGGCCTGGTCCAGGACCGTTCGAATGGCGCCGTCATCATCGGCGATAAGAATGGTGCCTCTACTCATCGGTTAACTCTCATCTATCGGCAACATAACGAGGAATTTCGTACCCTTGGCGGCTTCGGCGTATTCGACGACGCCGCCGTGATCGTCCACCAACTTGGCGACCAAGGCCAGGCCCAGACCGGAGCCATGCGCCTTGTTGGTGACAAAGGCATCGAACAGGTAGGGCCGGATATCCTCCGCCACGCCCGGACCATTGTCATGCACGGCAATTTCGATCGGCAGCTTCATGCGGTTTTGACTGCCGGGCACGGATAGGCGCAGGCCATGACGGAAAGCCGTACTCAGCGTGATCTCGCCGCCCTTGGCGGGCGCCGCCTCGGCGGCATTCTTGACCAGATTCAACAACACCTGAACCAACTGATCGAAGTTGCCGCGCACGGGCGGGATGGAGGGGTCATAGTTTTCCTGAAAGCGGATGGATTTGGCGAAACCGCTTTGCGCGATCTGGCGTACCCGCTCCAGAACCCGATGAATATTAACCGGCTCCCGTTCAATGGGTTTGTCCGAGAACATTTCCATGCGCTCGACAATACCGACGATGCGGTCGGTTTCGTCACAAATCAGCCGCGTCAGAATGCGGTCCTCGCTGTTGGCATTCTGCTCCAGCAATTGCGCCGCGCCGCGAATGCCGCTCAACGGATTTTTCACTTCATGGGCCAGCATGGCGGCCATCCCCGACACGGAACGGGCCGCGCCGCGATGGGTCAATTGTCGGTCCATTTTCGAGGCGATGGTGTTTTCACGCAGGGTGAGAACAATATAGCCGGCTATTTCGATCAGGGGCGAGGCCGTGGCGTCCACCAGGCGCGCGCCCGTCCGGGGCGTGCCCAGGTCAATGCCGTATTCCGATATGACGGCGGCGTTTTCGCGGACCTCCCGGACCAGGCCCAGCACGGGGCTGCCGAACGGCACCAGGACGTCCAAGCGGGCGCGGCGTAATTGCGTCGCGCCCATGGCGAAAAATTGCTCGGCGCCGGGATTAGCGTAGTTGATGCCGTCTTCACCGTCCAGAACCAAAATGGGATGCGGGAAAGCATTCAATATGCTTTCCAACCCTACTATATCGGCGGCGATTGGCGTCTCCACCGCCGCGGCGCTTTCGGTCATCAGGCGGCCGCCTCCCGTTGCGCCATCGCCGCGTCGTATTGATCGGCGATGTGCCGTATGACCATGCCGCTATCGCCTTGGCGCAGAACTTCCCGGCGGTCCTGCTTGGCGGTCCCGAGGCGTTCCAGATAACGGTTGACATGCTTGCGGGCGATGCGCAGGCCCCGGCCCTCGCCATAATGATCAAGAATGGCCCGGTAATGGGCGATTGCCGTGTTCCGTTGCACCGTCAAATCAGGATCGGGCAGATGCGCGCCCGTGCGCAAATAATGCCGCACCTGGGCCGGGAACCAGGGCCGGCCAAAGGCACCGCGGCCAATCATCACGCCATCGGCGCCGGAGCGGGCCAGCATCCGGGCGGCATCTTCGGGACTATTCACATCGCCATTGGCGATGACCGGAATATCAACCGCCCGTTTGACCTCGCCGATGAAATCCCAATCCGCCTCGCCGTCATAAAACTGGCACCGGGTGCGGCCATGCACCGTGACCATGGCCACCCCGGCCGCCGCCGCCCGGGCCGCCAGACTGGGCGCGTTGCGCTGTTCATGATTCCATCCGGTGCGCATTTTCAGGGTGACGGGCAGCTCGACCGCCCCGACCACGGCCTTGATCAGGCGCAAGGCATGATCCTCGTCCCGCATCAGGGCGGAACCGGCGGCACCGCCGACAACTTTCTTGACCGGGCAGCCCATGTTGATATCGATGATATCGGCGCCCTGATCCTGGTTCAGGCGCGCCGCCTCGGCCATGGGTTGCGCCTCGCAGCCGGCCAGTTGCACCACGCGCGGCCCCTCGTCCGCGGCCCATTTGGCCCGTTCACTGGAAATGCGGCTGCCCCGCACCAGACCGGCCGAGGCAATCATTTCGCTGACCACGAGATCGACCCCAAATCCGCGCACCAGACGCCGAAACGGCTGATCCGTGATGCCCGACATGGGCGCCAGAATGACCGGTTGGTCCCAGATGTGGGGACCGATTTGAATGCTCATGAAATAGGCACCACGGCGAACTCGGGAAATTGTGCTTAATTTCCGGGCAAACTATGTCATTTCAAAGGCAAATACCACGAATAATTTCGACGCCTCGGGGTGGGCACGGGATTTAGCCCGCGTTCACCAATGTGGCGATGGCATCGACGACTTTTTCCGGTTTTTCGTGGGTTACCAGATGCCCCGCTTCCGGCACGATTTGCAGTTCGCTATCGGCAATGGCGGCGGCGAAAGCCTCGCCGTAAAGCGGTTTGATCAGGCGGTCGGAGGCGCCCCACAGGATCAGGGTTTTCGCCTTGATGCGGTACAGCCGCCGGCTCAGCCCCCGGTCCGGGATCGGGAACAACAACTTGCCCGCCATGCCGAGGCGCCGGGCGGTAGTAATCAGGAAGGCCGAGAGAAATTCCGGATCGTCGAGATCCAGCCCCGCCGTCATCAGGCTTTCCCCCAGGGCGACATCGTGGAACAGCAACTCCGGCAACTCGAACGGCAGCTTGGCGAACAGATCCTCGACCGGATGCTCGTCCAACCATAACCCGGCCGGCGCGATCAAGGCCAGACGCTCCACCTCATTGGGCGCCAGCGCGGCCAGTTCGGCGGCGATCATGCCGCCCATGGAATGGCCCACCAGGGGCGCCCCGATCAGGCCCAGGGCATCAATGACATCGCCGGTATGCAGGGTGGTATCCAACATGTCCTTGAGTTCTTCCTCGCCCTCGCTGTCGCCATAGCCGGGCAGCAGGGGAGCATGGACGCGGAACTGTCCGGCCAGGGCTAGGAAAAAGCGGTCGTCGGGCATCAGCCCCCCGGCGCCATGCAGATAGACCAGGTCGGCGCCCTTCCCCGCCCGCCAAACCTCGACCGGCGCCCGGCCGTGGCCGATTTCAAGCATGTGGGTGGTCGTGGTTGGCGCCGTCATCGCCCGGCCTCCGCCATGGTAGCCAAGGGAACGGTGGGTTCGAGCCGGTCTTCCAGGGGGTGGATCCAGAAACGTTCGTCGTCCTCCCACTCGGGCCACATGTTTTGCAAATGCGGCATGACCTCCTCGGCGAACAGGCGCGAGGACAGCATGGTTTTTTCGTTGGTCATATTGCCGATATGCAGCAGGCAGAAAATATTGCCGACCTTCAGCCCGGTGATCAGTTCCTTCATCTGGCGAAGCACGGTTTCCGGACCGCCGGCAATAATATGCCCGTCCGCCACCAATTCCTCCCAAGTCAACTTGCCCAACGCTCCCAGGCTGGAACGGGTGTATTGCGACAGCGCGCCTTTCTTGATGGTCTTGATGGTGCGGTAGCCCGGCGCATCGGCATAGCCGGGATAGACATGCAGGCATCTGTTGAAAAAATAATTCACGTGTTCGGCATACAATTCCTTCGCCTCGGCATCGGTTTCGGCGACACAGATGGTTTGCGCGAAACCCGCCCTGTAGGGCGAGCGGTCGGCGCCCATTTCATCCACCCGGTTCCAGAAACCGTCCATCAACAATTGCGCCCGCTTGTAGCCGGTAAAGCTGAGATAGCTGTAGGAATATTCGTTTTCGATGCAGAAATCATAGGTCTCGATGGAACCGCCACCCGGAATGAAGACCGGCGGGCGCGGTGACTGTATGGGTTTCGGCCAGCAATTGGCATAGCGTAGCTGGGTAAAGCGGCCATTGAAGCTGAACGGCTCGTCTTCCTTCCAGGCCCGCATGATCAATTCATGGGCTTCGGTATATTTTTCCCGGGTCAGGGCCGGGATTTGTCCGTAGACATAGTTGGTGTCCATGGAGGTGCCCACGGGGAAGCCCGCGACCAGACGGCCGCCCGAGATAACGTCCAGCATGGCGAATTCCTCGGCCACCCGGATCGGCGGGTTATAGAGCGCGATGGAGTTGCCCAGCACCACCAGCGCCGCCTTCGATGTGCGCCGCGCCAGGGTGGCCGCCATGATGTTCGGCGAGGGCATCAAGCCATAGGCGTTGGCATGATGTTCATTGACGCCGATACCATCAAAGCCCACGCTCTCGGCATATTCCAATTGGTCGAGATAGGTATTGTAGACTTCGTGGCCTTTTACCGGATCGTACAGGCTGGATGGAATATCAACCCAGACTGAACGGTTTTTCTCGCGAAAATCGTCCGGCAGATGCGGCCAGGGCATCAGATTGAACCAAGTAAACTTCATGGCTTCCTCCTATAATTTTGAGGAAAGCCTGTCGTCTTCAAACGACAATGTCAACAGGGCGGGTGGGCGAGGACGTTACATCCCAGCCCGGTCGTGATAAGTCAGACCGATCTCGTCCAGTTCCGCCTGTTCCAGCTTGGCGGCGTGGTCGCGCCGGCGCTTGTTTTCCCGCTCCAGCGCCAGTTCGAACTTCTTGACCTCGCGGAATTCAATGGCCATCTGCTCGGCGACCCGGGACCGGGACCGGGTTACGTCCACGATCGACTTGGCCAGCGCCGCGCGGCGCCCCTCGACCCCCTTCAGATAGGCGGCGAAATTGGTCGTGGCCAGATCGCCCGGCGCAAGATTGGCTTTTTCCCACAGCAATTCCTGCTCCAGGGCGCCATCCTGTTCCGTAAACCGGACCCGCAAGGCATCCATCTCCGAGGCCTTGCGCCGATGTTCATCCATGCGAAAACGATGCATCTTGGCCAGGGCGGCAAAACCACGGATATTCATCTATTCCTGTCCCGCCCGCAGTATTCCGGCCAGTTGGCCGTAGCCTTCGGACAAACCGCAGCCTTCAGTCTGGTTCTGGCTCAAAAATGCTTCCAAGGCGTCATGATATTGTATGGCCTCATCCACTTCCGGGTCCGAGCCGGCCCGGTAGGCGCCCAAACGGATCAATTCCTCCATATTGGAATAGGCCGCCATGAGCCGGCGGGCATGACGGACCAGGGCATTTTCATCTTCGCTGTTACAGCCCGGCATGGTGCGCGAGAGGCTGCGCAGAATATTGATGACCGGGAAGCGGCCACGCTCGGCAATGTCGCGGTCCAGGACGATGTGACCGTCCAGAATGCCGCGCACCGCATCGGCGATGGGTTCGTTGTGATCATCGCCTTCGACCAGAACCGTGAACAGCCCCGTGATGCAGCCCTTCCCGGTGCCGGGGCCGGCGCGTTCCAGCAGACGGGGCAATTCCGCGAAAACCGACGGCGTGTAACCCTTCGAGGCGGGCGGTTCGCCGCCCGAGAGGCCGATTTCGCGCTGCGCCATGGCAAATCGCGTCACGCTGTCCATCATGCACAGCACATCGCTGTCACCATCGCGAAAATATTCCGCCAAGGTCATGGTCATATAGGCGGCCTGGCGGCGCAGCAGGGCCGGCTCGTCGGAAGTGGCGACAACAATGACGCTGCGGGCCAAGCCTTCGTCACCCAAATTATCTTCAATAAACTCCTGAACCTCGCGCCCACGCTCGCCGATCAGGCCGATGACCGAAACGTCGGATTTGGTATAACGGGCCAACATGGACAACAGAACGGATTTGCCCACGCCACTGCCCGCGAAGATGCCCATGCGCTGGCCGCGGCACAGGGTAAGGAATGTATTCAGCGCGCGGACACCTAAATCGACCTTGCCCCGCACCCGCTGCCGGGCATGCGCCTGGGGTGGCACGCCGCGCAGCGGATAGGCCTGGTTGCCGCGTGGCAACGGCCCCTTGCCATCAATTGGCTCGCCCATGGCGTTAACAACCCGGCCCAACCAACGGTGGCTGGGATAGACCATGGGATTATGTTCACCAACCAGGGCCCGGCAACCCATGCCGATGCCTTCCAAGGTGCCATAGGGCAGCAATACCGCCGCATCGTCATGAAAACCAACGACTTCCGCCATGACGGAACGGCCATCGCGCGTTTGCACGGAACAGCGCGAGCCGACGCTCAAGGCCGCCTGGGCGCCACTGACTTCCAATGTAAGCCCCCGGACGCCTCCCACCCGGCCGTATATCTGGTGTGAGGGGATTTGTTCGATTTCGTTAAGGGCGGTTTGCACGGAACTCATTAACACCCGCTATTTCATGAAGGCCAATGGCGCCATTCTTGGCATTTCTGCTTAAATTTCGGTAAAGGGCGCCCCGCCGGAGGCCAATTATTTTATAAATTCGGGGAAAATTCTTGCTTCGCCGTTGCTGTTAATGGTTCATTAACCTCGTCCGGTTAACCTTGGTTAACATTCGGTGGACGGGAGGATTGAAATGCGCGTTCTACTCATTGAAGACGATACCGCCATGGCGAAAAGCATCGATCTGATGCTGCAGGGAGACGGCTTCAACGTATACGGTACGGATCTGGGCGAGGAAGGCCTGGACCTCGGCAAGATCTATGATTACGACATCATTGTGCTTGACCTGAATTTACCCGACATGCACGGTTACGATGTCTTGAAAAAATTGCGCGTGGCCAAGGTGGAGACGCCGATCCTCATACTTTCCGGCATGTCCGAGCCAGATGACAAGGTCCGGGGCCTGGGCTACGGCGCCGATGATTATATGACCAAACCGTTCGACAAGCGTGAACTGGTGGCGCGTATTCATGCCATCGTCCGCCGTTCGAAAGGGCATTCGCAATCGATCATCGCGACCGGCAAGCTGACCGTCAACCTGGACAGCCGCGCGGTCGAGGTCGAAGGCCAGCGTCTGCATCTGACCGGCAAGGAATACGCCATGTTGGAGCTGTTATCCCTGCGCAAGGGCACAACTCTGACCAAGGAGATGTTCCTCAATCACCTCTATGGCGGCATGGATGAACCTGAATTGAAGATCATCGACGTGTTCATTTGCAAATTGCGAAAAAAATTGGCCAACGCCACGGGCGGCGAGCATTACATCGAGACGGTTTGGGGACGCGGCTATGTGTTGCGGGATCCACCCGCCGACGAAGAGGCCGCCGCCTAGCGCATTTTCAACCAACGTTGATTTGCCGGGCCGCCCGCTCCCCCGCCCGGCCACTCACTGGGATCATGATCGATGGGTGGCCGAGCGGTTCAGAATACATTGAAAATGCCGTAGCGGCACGTCCCGATCCCCGGTCAATATTGAACGGACATTGAACGGACATTGAACGGCCGCCCGACGGGGCGGCCGTATTCATTTGTGTCTGGATCACCGGCGGCGGATATTGAAAATTGTTTTAAATGGTGAGGGGTATTATCCGGCCGCCGCCACGGCAAGGCGGCCCGTTTGGCCCGCCGATGCCGCTTCAGCGGCCTTGGCCATATTGTAAACCCCGCGATGGCCAGGGACCGGGCTGAACATATCGGAAATACCGAGCACCGTTTCCGCCGCGCCCATGAACATGCATCCGTCCTTGGCCAGACTATTCGCCATGGCGTCAAGAACCTGGCTCTTGGTTGGTTTATCGAAGTAAATCAAAACGTTGCGGCAAAAAATAATATCGAATGTGCCCAGGGTTTTGAAGTCCTTCAGCAAATTAGACTCCTTGTAAGACACCATGGCCCGTATCGAGGCGTCGATCTGCCATAGTTCATTGATCTGAGTGAAATATTTCATCAGCAGATTAATGGGCAGGCCACGTTGGACTTCGAATTGTGAATAGATTCCGAGTTTGGCTTTTTCCAAAACTTCGGTGGATATATCGGTACCGACGATTTCAATACGCCAACCCGCTAATTTCGTGGCCATTTCCCGCAGAATCATGGCCAGGCTATAGGCTTCCTGGCCGGTCGAGCAGGCCGCGCTCC
>JAYGEB010000374.1:0-13261 GCA_046582595.1 Alphaproteobacteria bacterium
GAAGCACTATCCCTTCCCGACAAGCCATCGATTGCCGTGCCGCCGTTCGAGAACATGAGCGGTGATTCCGAACAGGAATACTTCTCCGACGGCATTTCCGAAGACATCATTACCGAACTCAGCAAGTTCTCGGGCTTGTTCGTGATCGCCCGGCACTCGTCGTTTACCTATAAGGGCAAATCGGTGACGCTTAAGCAGGTCGGCCAAGAGCTCGGCGTTCGCTACGCGCTGGAGGGCAGCGTGCGCAAGGCCGGCAGCCGGGTTCGCATCACCGCTCAGTTGATCGAGGCGGCCAGCGGCAATCACATCTGGGCCGAACGCTATGACCGGGAACTGGTGGATATCTTCGATCTGCAGGACGAAATGCAACAGGCCATCGTGGCGGCGGTGGAACCCGAAATGGCCGGCGCGGAGATGGAACGCGCGGCCAAAAAGTCACCCCAATTGCTGGATGCCTGGGATCTTTTTCAACAGGCCAACTGGCATTTCAACCAGCGTTCGGCGGCGGACACGGATCTGGCGGAACCGTTGTATGAAAAGGTGGTGGCGCTCGATCCATCCTTTGCCCCGGCCTATGCCATGCACGCCTGGCTGCTGCACAATGGCGTTGCCTATGGCTTCCGGACGGACCGGGATGGGCAGTTGAATAAGGGTTTGAAGCTGGCGCAATTGGGTGTTTTGAAGGATGACCGGGATGCGCTGACGCATTTCGCCCTTGGACGGATCATGTCCATCTCCGGCGATCTTGCAGGCGGAATTCGCGAACAACGTCTTGCCGTGCAACTAAACCCGAATTTTTCGTTCGTTGCCTGGGGGCTTGGCGAGGCGCTGGGCCGGGCTGGACAATTTGAAGAGGCGTTGGAGACAATCGATGTGGCTCTTCGATTGTCTCCTCGCGATCCGTTACGGTTTTTGTTCTTCCTTTTCAAAGGTAAGAGCCATGATGGCCTGGGCCAAATCGAGGCGGCGGAGGCGGCATATCGGGAATCCGTCGCGCTTAATCGCAGGGTACCGACGGTTTTTCCGAATATCGTATTGATAGAATTTCTCGCAAGACGTGACCGTTTGGAAGAGGCGCGCGGCTTGATGACCGAACTCCTGGGATTGCATCCTGAAATTAATGTTGCTTCGGTAAGCCCGCAAACGGAGGCGGCCTGGGATGTCTTTAAGGAACGCTGGCGGGACAATCTGGTCGCAGCCGGCTTGCCGGAGTGACAAACCGCAATATTCGCGGAGGTCATTCGTGAGTGGCGGCTGCTTGATGGAATATTAATCAAGCTACCCGAAGGTGCGCCATGCCACTGGACGCCAGAGCCGGGGCGGTGTATGTCTCCGCCGCGCCCACAGCCTTGCGCCGGGCCCACCCCATATTATTTGAGATCGTGACCAAGCCATGCCGCTTCGTAATATCGCCATCATTGCCCATGTGGACCACGGCAAGACCACCCTGGTCGACGCCATGTTCCGCCAATCGGGCATCTTCCGGGCCAACCAGAAGGTGGTGGAGCGGGCCATGGATTCCAATGAACTGGAGCGTGAACGGGGCATCACAATTCTGTCAAAGTGTACCTCCGTCGAATGGCGGGGGACGCGCATCAATATCGTCGACACCCCCGGCCATGCGGATTTCGGCGGCGAGGTGGAACGCATCCTGAAAATGGTCGACGGCGTGGTTCTGCTGGTCGATGCCGCCGAAGGGCCCATGCCGCAAACCAAATTCGTCACCGTCAAGGCGCTGGCCCAGGGCTTGCGCCCCATCGTGGTGATCAACAAGATCGACCGTGGCGATGCCCGGCCCGACGAGGTTCTGAACGAAGTGTTCGATCTGTTCACCGCGCTGGAGGCCAACGAGGAACAACTGGATTTTCCCTACCTCTATGCCGCCGGCCGGGACGGCTGGGCCAGCGACGACGCGGGCGCGGGCGGCGGCGACCTGACGCCCTTGTTCGAACTGTTATTGCGTCATGTGGCTGCCCCGAAGGTGGATCCGGATGCGCCCTTCGCCATGATCGCCACCTTGCTGGATGCCGATCCCTACTTGGGCCGGGTGCTGACGGGACGCATCGAATCCGGCCGCCTGGCGCAAAATGATACCATCCGTGCCCTGCGCGACGACGGCAGCGTGGTGGAAACCGCCCGCGTCACCAAGCTACTGGCCTTTCGCGGCCTGGACCGGGTGCCGGTGGCGGAAGTCTTGGCGGGCGATATTGTCGCCATTGCGGGATTGCAGAAGGCCACCGTGGCCGACACCATCGCCGATCCAGTGGTGACCCAGCCCATCAAGGCGCCGCCCATCGATCCGCCCACCCTGGCCATGCGTTTCGCCATCAACGATTCCCCCCTGGCCGGCCGGGATGGCTCGAAAGTGCAAAGCCGGGTGATCCGCGACCGTCTGCTGGCGGAGGCCGAGGGCAATGTCGCGATCAAGATAACCGAGACCGGGGAAAGCGATGCCTTCGAGGTCGCGGGCCGGGGCGAATTGCAATTGGGCGTGCTGATCGAGACCATGCGCCGGGAAGGCTTCGAATTGACTATCGGGCGGCCCCGCGTGCTCTACCGCGACGATCCCGGCGGCGGCCAGCGGCTGGAGCCGATCGAGGAGGTCTCCATCGACGTGGATGACGAATTTACCGGCGTCGTGGTGGAGAAGATGGCCACGCGCAAGGGCGAGATGACCGACATGCGGCCTTTTGGCATTGGCCGCACGCGGATCACCTTCCTGGCGCCGTCACGGGGCCTGATCGGTTACCACGGCGAATTCCTCACCGATACCAGGGGCACCGGCATCATGCACCGCCTCTATCACAGCTATGCGCCCTACAAAGGCCTGATCCGGGGCCGCCGCAGCGGCGCCATCGTCGCCAACCAGGAAGGCACCGCCGTGCCCTTCGCGCTGTGGCACCTGGAAGAACGCGGCGTGCTGTTCATCGGCGGCGGCGAACAGGTCTATGCCGGCATGGTGATCGGCGAAAACGCCAAGCCTTCGGATATGGAAGTGAACCCCATGAAGGCCAAACAGTTGACCAACATCCGCGCCTCCGGCAAGGACGACGCCGTGCGCCTGACCCCGCCGCGGCGCATGAGCCTGGAGCAGGCCATCGCCTACATCGGCGACGACGAGGTGGTCGAGGTTACCCCCCGCCACATCCGCCTGCGCAAGGCCACGCTCGACCCCCACCAACGCAAACGCGAACGCCGCGCCGCCATGGCGGGGTAATTTAATACGGTGACGTAATACTTATTTCGTCCACCTCCCTTGGATCGCTGCTCCGGCATTGGCGAAATAGGTATTACGTCACCGTATTAAATTGCGCCGTCGAGGGATGGCATGTTGAGGCCGAATTCCTTGGCGCAGTCGATGGCGCTGTCATAGCCCGCGTCGGCGTGGCGGACGACGCCGGTGGCCGGGTCGTTCCACAATACCCGTTCGATGCGCCGGGCGGCGTCTTCCGTGCCGTCGCAGACGATGACCATGCCGGCGTGCTGGGAATAGCCCATGCCGACGCCGCCGCCGTGATGGATCGAGACCCAGGTGGCGCCCGAGGCGCAATTGAGTGGGGCATTCAGCAACGGCCAGTCCGAAACCGCGCCCGAGCCGTCCTTCATGGCCTCGGTCTCCCGGTTCGGGGAGGCGACGGAGCCCGCGTCCAGATGATCCCGGCCAATCACCACGGGCGCCGATAATTCTCCGGAAGCGACCATCTCGTTGAAGGCCAGGCCTAGGCGGTGCCGGTCGCCCAGGCCGACCCAGCAGATCCGCGACGGCAGGCCCTGGAACGGGATGCGCCGCCGGGCCATGTCCAGCCAATTGTGCAGATGATGGTCATCGGGCATAAGTTCCTTGACCTTGGCGTCCGTGCGGTAGATATCCTCGGCCTCTCCCGACAACGCCACCCAGCGGAATGGGCCGATGCCCCGGCAGAACAGGGGCCGGATGTAGGCGGGAACGAAACCGGGAAAATCAAAGGCGTTGGCGACGCCCATGTCCTTGGCCATCTGGCGGATGTTGTTGCCGTAATCCAAGGTGGGCACGCCCTGTTCATGAAAGCGCAGCATGGCGCGGACCTGATCGGCCATGGAGGCCATGGCCGCCCGTTCCACCGCCTTTGGATCGCGTTCCCTGGCGGTATGCCATTCTTCGAGGCTCCAGCCAGCGGGCAGGTAGCCATTATAGGGATCATGGGCCGAGGTCTGATCGGTGACGATGTCCGGACGGATATCCCTGGCCACCAATTCTGGAAATATCTCGGCCGCATTGCCCAGAAGACCGACCGAGACCGGCTGTTTTTCCAGACAGGCCGCCTCGATCATCGCCAGGGCTTCATCCAGGCTATCGGCCCGCCGGTCCAGATAGCCGTTTTGCAGGCGGGCATCGATGCGGCCGGCCTGGCATTCGACGGCCAACAACGAGGCTCCGGCCATGGTCGCCGCCAGGGGCTGCGCCCCGCCCATGCCGCCCAGACCGCCGGTCAATATCCAGCGCCCCGACAGATCGCCGCCGTAATGCTGGCGTCCCACTTCGGCGAAGGTCTCGTAGGTGCCCTGCACGATGCCTTGAGAGCCGATGTAGATCCAGGAGCCGGCGGTCATTTGGCCGTACATCATCAGGCCGGCCCTGTCCAACTCGTTGAAATGCTCCCAATTGGCCCATTCGGGCACCAGATTGGAATTGGCGATCAACACCCGGGGGGCGTCCGCATGGGTTCTGAAAACAGCCACCGGTTTGCCCGATTGCACCAACAGGGTCTCGTCCGCCTCCAGGTTCTTCAGGGATGCGACGATCTGGTCAAAGGCACGCCAATTCCGTGCCGCCCGGCCGATACCGCCATAGACCACCAGTTCCTGGGGGTTTTCCGCCACCTCCGCATCGAGGTTGTTCATGAGCAGGCGCAGGGGCGCTTCCGTGAGCCAGCTCTTGGCGGTTAGTTCGGAGCCCCGAGGCGCCTTGATATCCCGCGTGTTGTCGAAGCGTGAGCCTATGTTCATCGCCTGCTCCCTGGATATTGTTCGCCATAATTCGTAGGCTGAATTCGGGCCTTCCGCAACGTGTCTATTGGGGGTGAACAGATGAGCAGCGCCATGACCTTGATGCCGGGCAAGGTATCCCTGGCGGCGTTGGTATCGTTGTATTGGAATAGCGGGGCGGCGGCCCTGCACCCGGATTGCCGCCCCGGCATCGATGCCGCCGCCGCCGTGATCGCCCGCGCCGCCAAGGAAACCACGCCGGTCTATGGCGTCAACACAGGCTTCGGCAAACTGGCCAATACCACCATCCGGGCGGAGGATACGGAGGCCCTGCAACGCAATCTGATCCTCTCCCATTGCAGCGGCGTCGGCGCGCCACTGTCCGATACCGTTACCCGGCTGGTGATGAGTCTGAAACTCATCTCCCTGGGCCGGGGCGCCTCCGGCGTGCGGGGCGAGGTGATCGATCTGCTGACCGGCATGCTGGCGGCGGGTGTCAGCCCGGTCACCCCCGGCCAGGGTTCCGTTGGCGCTTCGGGTGATCTTGCCCCCCTGGCCCATATGGCCGCCGTCATGCTGGGCGAGGGGGAAGCCACCCGCGGCGGGCAAACCATGGCCGGCGGCGCGGCCTTGGCGGCGGCCGGGCTAACGCCCATCGTATTGGGGCCCAAGGAAGGCCTGGCGTTGATCAACGGCACCCAGGTCTCGACCGCATTGGCGCTGGCCGGCCTGTTCAAGGCCTGGCGCTGCGCCCTGGCCGCCCTGGTCACGGGGGCCCTGTCCACGGACGCCATCATGGGCTCCACCGCGCCCTTCCGGCCGGAGGTCCAGGCCCTGCGCGGCCATCGGGGTCAGATCGATACCGGCCTGGCCCTGCGCGCCTTGATCGAGGGCTCGGAAATCCGCGCCTCCCACCGCAGCGACGATGAGCGCGTCCAGGATCCCTATTGCGTCCGCTGCCAGCCGCAAGTCATGGGCGCCTGTCTGGACGTGTTGCGCTTCACCGCCCGGACATTGGAGATAGAGGCCAACGCGGTGACGGACAACCCCCTGGTCTTCATCGACGATGGCAGCATCGTCTCGGGCGGCAACTTCCATGCCGAGCCCGTGGCGCTGGCCGCCGACCAGATCGCCCTGGCCGTCGCCGAGATCGGCGCCATCTCCCAGCGCCGGGTGGCCCTGCTGGTGGACCCGGCCATGAACTTCGGTCTGCCGGCGTTCCTCTCCCCCAATCCCGGCCTGAATTCCGGCTTCATGATCGCCGAGGTGACCACCGCCGCCCTGATGGCCGAGAACAAGCAGATGGCGGCGCCCTGTTCGGTGGATTCCACCCCGACCTCGGCCAATCAGGAAGATCACGTCTCCATGGCCACCCATGCCGCCCGCCGCCTCGGGCCCATGACGGATAACCTGGCGGGCATCATCGGCGTGGAACTGCTGGTGGGCGCTCAGGGCGTGGAAATGCGCAGCCCCCTGCGGACCAGCGCCGCGCTGTCGCGGGCCATGGGTAGGTTGCGGCAAGAGGTGGATGCCCTGGGCGATGACCGCTTCATGGCGCCGGATATCGAGGCCGCCTCCCGGCTGATCCAGTCCGGGGCCATCGTGGAAGCCGCCGGAGCAGACCTGCTGCCAGATCTCTGACTACATCTCCGCCCGGCGCGAGACATGCGCCACTTCGCCCTCCCGTTCGCCGAAGTCGTAGCCCGCGCCGCTTTCATATTCGCGCAGGATGCGCCGGCCGGTGCGGTAGATGTGCACTTCGTCGGCGCCATCGACCAGGCGCGCAAATCTTGCCTGGCGGTACATCCGCTCCAACGGCGTGTCGTCGGTGACGCCTCTGGCGCCCAGGACCTGGATGGCGCGGTCGATGACATTATGCAGCATGCGCGCGCCGGTCACCTTGATCAGGGAGATTTCCACCCGGGCCTGATCGCCGGCGTCCATCTTGCGCGCCGCGTCCAGGGTCATCAGGCGGCTTTGTTGAATTTCCGCCGCGCTTTCGAAAACGAAGGCTTGCATCAATTGCTTGTCGCCCAGCTTTTCGCCGCGGATTTTCCGCGTGTTCAGACGCTCGCACATGATGTCGAAGGCGCGCTGCGCCTGGCCCAGCCAGCGCATGGCGTGAAAGATGCGGCCGGGGCCCAGACGTTCCTGGGCCACCTTGAAGCCTTCGCCTCGTTCGCCCAGCATGTTGGCCGCGGGCACGCGGCAATTTTCGTATAACACCTCCATATGGCCGCCCAGCATGCCCATGGTGCGGATATCCCGCTGGATGTTGTAACCAGGGTTGTTGGTGGGCACGATGATCATGGAGAAGGCTTCGTGGGCGGGCGCGTCCAGTTCGGTCCTGACCATGACGGTGGTGTAGCGGGCCCGGTCGGCGCCGGAGGTGAACCATTTATGGCCGTTGATGACCCAATGGTTGCCGTCCAGCACGGCGGTGGTCTGGATGCCCGTGGGGTCGGAAGAGGCGACCTCGGGCTCGGTCATGGCGAAACTTTGGTAAAATTCACCGGCCACCAGGGGTTCCATATAATTCTTCCGCCATTCGGGCGAGGCATAGAGCCGCAGCATGATGGAATCCTGCAGGGTGTTGGAGCCCACCGCGACGGAGCCCAGGTGCGAGCGGCCGATGACCTCGTTCACATGCACATAATCCATGAACGGCATGCCTTGGCCGCCGATATCCTCTGGATGGCCCAGGGCCCAGAGGCCGGCGTCCTTGGCCTGCCGTTGCACCGTTTTCAGCGCCGCCTGGCATTCGGCGGAATCCTTGTCGAAATCTTTTTCCAGGGGATAGACCACATCCTCGATAAATCGTTTCACCCTGGCCCGCGTTTCGACCCAATCAATTTCGTCCGGC
This sequence comes from Alphaproteobacteria bacterium, assembly GCA_046582595.1. Classification (GTDB taxonomy): domain Bacteria; phylum Pseudomonadota; class Alphaproteobacteria. The sequence continues at coordinate 7,829 of JAYGEB010000374.1, forward strand.
ACATTACTCTCCCGTATGCAGATTCCATCCGGCGCTATCCTACACCATGGCGGGCCGGCCATGACCGTATTTTCAAGTCTCGGCTTTTGGCTCCATAATTTGGCCCCGCAGCCGTTCCCTGACGTCATCGGGTAGGGGGATGGAGGACCGGGTGGCAAGATCGAAGCAGACGGCGACAATTTCCGTGGTGGCGCCGATCAATTTGCTTTCGATGTTGACCAGGCGGTGCATCATGGTGACCGATTTGGTCCCGACCTTTAGCAGCGCGCTTTCAACCTTGAACAGGGTGCCGGCCCGCTGTTCGTTCTTGAACTGGATGGTGTGCTGGGCATCGACCAAGGTGATGCCCTGATCTTGCTTGCCGTCCGTCCGAAAGCCCAGTTCGACCAAAAAATGAAAGGCCGCTATATCGAAATGGCCGACGTAATGTTGCACATTCATGTGGCCCAAGTGATCGCAATGCCACGGGTAGACCACGCCACGGCGGGTTTCCATCCAACTCATCCGTTCTCACTCCTTTTTGCAAACCCCGACTTTATCGCCCTTGGCGAGGCGAGGTCCATGGAGTTGCTTGGCAGGGGCCGGACTTTCTGTCAGAAGGGGCGAAATCTTATGAACCTGGACGGTCGATGATGAACGAATCTGCGGAGGAAATGGAAGAAATTGAAGAAGGGGCGGCGGGCGACGCGCCCAAGCTTGATTTTATCCGCTCAATCGTACGCGAGGATCTGGCGGCGGGCCGTCATGGCGGCGTGGTGACGCGGTTTCCGCCCGAACCCAACGGCTATCTGCATATCGGCCATGCCAAATCCATATGTTTGAATTTTGGTATCGCGGAGGAGTTCGGCGGCCGCTGTCATCTGCGTTTCGATGACACCAACCCGACGCGGGAGGAACAGGTTTTCATCGAGGCCATCAAGGAAGACGTGCGCTGGCTCGGGTTTGACTGGGGCGAACATCTGCATTTTGCCTCGGATTATTTTGAGCAGCTTTATCAATGGGCCGAAGGTTTGATCGAGACCGGCAAGGCCTATGTGGACGACCTGCCCGTTGACGAGATGCGCGCCTATCGCGGCAGCTTGACCGAGGCCGGCCGCGACAGCCCCTACAGGGACCGCGCGGTGGCGGAAAATCTGGCTCTGTTCCGGGCCATGCGGGCCGGCGAATTCGCCGACGGCGCCCGTGTGCTGCGCGCCAAGATCGACATGGCGGCGGGCAATATGAACCTGCGCGACCCGGTGCTGTATCGTATTCTGCACAGCCCCCACCCCCGCACGGGCACGGCTTGGTGCATCTATCCCAACTACGATTTCGCCCACGGCCAGTCGGACGCCATCGAGGCCATTACTCACTCTCTCTGCACCCTGGAGTTCGCCGATCATCGACCCTTGTATGACTGGCTGTTGGACAGTATCGGAACGGCGGCGCGGCCGAAACAATACGAATTCACCCGCCTGAACCTCTCACACGCCGCGCTGTCGAAACGCCGCCTGACCCAGTTGGTCGAGGAGGGTTGCGTGGAAGGCTGGGACGATCCTCGCATGCCGACAATTTCCGGCCTGCGCCGGCGCGGCGTGCCGGCCGCCGCCGTGCGCGACTTCATCTCCCGCCTGGCCATCACCAAAAGCGACGGCCTGGTCGAAATGGCCATGCTGGAACATTGCATCCGGGAGTTGCTGAATATCGAGGCGCCGCGCCGCATGGCGGTCCTGCGCCCCTTGAAAGTGGTGATCGAGAATTACCCGGAGGGTGAAAGCGAAATGCTAACGGCCCAGAACCATCCGGGCAACGCGGATATGGGCCACCGGGAGGTGCCGTTTTCCCGGGAATTGTATATCGAGCGGGACGACTTCATGGAGGACCCGCCGCGGAAGTTCTTCCGCCTGGGCCCCGGCCGGGAGGTGCGCCTGCGCTATGCCTATTTCATCACCTGCCGCGAAATCGTCAAGGATGGGAACGGCGAGGTGGTGGAATTGCGTTGCACCTATGACCCTGAAACCAAGGGCGGCGGCGCGCCGGACGGCCGCAAGGTCAAGGGCACCATTCACTGGCTTTCCGCCGCCCATGCCATCCCGGCGGAGGTGCGCCTGTACGAGCACTTGTTCAACAGCGAGGAGCCGCCCGGCGGTGAGGGTTTCCTTGCCGACCTGAACCCGAACTCCCTGGAAATCCTGCCCCACGCCTGGCTGGAGCCCAGCTTGACCGACCATCCCCACGGCCAAACAATTCAATTCGAACGCCTGGGCTATTTCTGCCGCGACCGGGCCGAAACCCTGACCTTCAACCGCACCCTCGGCCTGCGCGACAGTTGGGCCAAGATCAAGGGCAAGAGTTGATCCGTCCAATCGGTCTAATCCAGGAAGCGGTCCCATCTGTGCATGACGTTGTCCAGATTGCCGCCCTCGATCACCCCGAATAGGCGCCGCTGGATGAGCAGCATTTGCCCGCCGTCGCGGGACAGGGGGCGGAAGGCAAGGGAGCCGGTGCGCCGGGAGGAAGTGGAGAGAAACAGCTCGAACGGAATGCGCATGTATATGCCCTTGTCGAAACTGCCTTCACCGAACTCCTCCGCCGAGACATTGGTGAAGGTCGCCCAGCCGCCGATCGCGATGCCGGAATCGAACTCCCTGACCAGGCCGAATTGCGCGCCGCGGTCGCCGGCTAGAAATTGCCCGGCATGGATTTCACCGAGCAGGCCCATGAAGGGAATTTTGTAATAGATGTTGAAATGCCCCATGGTGAACTTGTAGTCCAGGAAGTCGAGGCGCTGGTCGTAATCTCGTTGCTGGACCCGGTTGACGTCCACGCTCATGGCCAGGCGAGAGCCATAGGGGCGATACATGATCTCGCCGCCATAGCCGCCGAACATCTGTTCGAACAGACCGGCGGAAACCCTGCCGAACCAGTTTTCGGCGGGCTGGAATAGGTAGTCGGTTTGCAGTTGGACGATATTACCGTCGGCGCCCTCTTGATGGTAAAGCCGGAGGTCGCTTCGCACATGGGGCAGCAGGCTGTCGGATAGCAGGGTAATTTCGTCCAATGTGGTCGTGACGTTCTTGCCGACGGTGGCGTTGACCGACAGGCCCCGGTACAGCTCGGCCGAAGCGGCAAATGAGATCCAGATCTGATACAAATACAGGGCGTCGGGGCCGCCAATATGACTGCGCAGGGCGGGATGGACCTCCCAGCCCAAGGTCGGGTAGCGGCGCGGGTTGTCGATAATGGTCGTATCGGGGGCGGTTTTCGTTCCGAAGGGCGGGCTGGGTCGCGGGCCGGAAATAGTGGCGCGGGCCCAAATTTCCTCCGGGCTTCCCTTCCTCAGCACGGCGGCTTCCAGATCCTTGCGCATGATCTTGACCCGGGCGGTCTCCAACCCGGCGTTCATGGTGACGACTTCGATTTCCTCGACACTGGCCGGCGCATGCGAGGCGACGACCCGGCTGGCCCGCCCAACATTGCGGGAATGCTCGCGGAATTTTGTCGGCGTGACAAAAATCGTTGCCTTGCGCCGGGTTATTTCAAACTTGTCGACGGTAAAATGGGCGGCCTCCAGATCCTTGAATATGCGCAGCGCCAATTCACTTTTTTCATTGTCCGTCAGATCCGGAACAAATTCGTCCGCCTCCTTGGCCGCATCGCTGGCGCCGGCGGACAGGCCGCTTTCATTGTCGCGCCGCAGTATGACCCGAGTTGCCTCGACGCCGGCCGCCAATCGCACGATCTCGACCGATGAAACTTCCCTGGGCGCATGCGCGGCAACCAGCCGGGCCGCCGCCTCATAGTCAGCTTGCCCGCCGTCTTGACCGCCTTCTTCACCGCCGCGGGAGGCGGTGGAGAGGTAGACCCTGACGTCGCCCCTGGTTAGTTCAAGGGATTCTACCGTGAAGCCGCTTGCTTCCAGACCGTCGAACATTTGGTCGATCCTTGCCGCGCGCCGGACATCACGGCGCCGCACGACCGCGCGGCTTATTTGCCGGCCTTGAGCCAATTGTACAATTTCGACTTCCCGTATCGGCGTCGGCGCGGCCTTGAAGACAATCTCGGCCGCGGCCCTCTCCACGTCGTCGTTCATGTCGGGGACCCGCGACATGACCAGATGGGCCCTGGCGTGAGAAAATTCGACGGATTCGATCGCAAAGCCCTTGGCTTCGAGACTGTCGAACAGGTAATCCACGATGTTGCCGCGTTCGATGTCGCTTCGCGTCAAGGTGACCCGATGGACGATGGTTTCATCAATTTTTTCGATCAAGGTGATGGGCCCGCTGCCGGACGGCAATGCCATGGCGGCCAGCCTGGCGGCCTTGATGCGCCGTTGCCTCGGGGCGTCCCGCAGACCGGCCGAGAGGTAAATCTTGGTCTCGCCGGACTGAATTTCAACCGATGTAATCCGCATCGCCTGCGCTTCAAATCCCGCGAACAGGGCATCGACCAATGAGGTGTTGCCCAAGCTACGAACGGCGACACGAACGGCGTCACGGCGGGCTTGCCGCGAACGTGGCGCGATCGGCACCGGATCGCCCGGTTGGATCATCCTTGTGGCTACCCGTGGCGCCAGGGTGAATGTGGGATCACCGCCCAGCGCGGACTTCGGGATTCCGGCCCGTCCCTTGGCGGCTGGCGGACGCGGCGTCAATTTTGCCGGCGGCGGGTCGATTTTGGGCAAGCTGACATCATTGACATTGGACCGCACGGAGGCGCGGAACATGGTGGTATTGCCCCGTTCATAGGCGCCCGACAACTCCAGCCAGGGAAACGGCTGATAGACGAAGCCGAAATTGATTGGCAAGTCACGCTTGAAGCTGTTGCCCAAGGGTTCGGACTGATAATCCTGCGTGCTGGCCTCCAACTTCAAGGACAGACCCTTGAGGGGCGTGCACCAGGCTACGCCACCGTAAATTCCGATGTTCTCGCCGGACAGATAATCGCTAAAATTCGCCTCGCCGCCAAACCCGCCACTGCTGCTGCGGGTGCGGAAAATATCGGAAATTGTCGCCAAGGGGTTCTTGATGCGACTGCCCGAGGCATAATAGCCCCACCCGATACCGGCGGAAAAATCCAGGTCGTGGTAGCCTTTGGAGGCCACCAGATATTCGCCGGAAAACAGGCCCGTGCCAATGCCATCTTGCAGGCCGAAGGCGATTTGCGGGATATATCTGCTTTCTTTCAGCAAAAGGAATTTCAAATCGGCGCCGCGATCTTGAAAGTCCTCCGTGGATGCCAGGCCGCCGATGGAAAACGAGCGGTTGGTGATTTCCGTATAGCGAAACGTGCCTTCCAGCCAGGGCATCGCCTGAAATGAAATATAGTAGCGGCGGTAGGGATCGAGAATGGTGGTGCCGACATCCAAAACGCCATCATCGCGGAAACGCGCGGTCCTGGTTTGCAGCAAGCCGACGCTGCCAAAATCATTGGCGGTGGCCCAGTTGGGGGCGC
>JAYGEB010000478.1:0-2361 GCA_046582595.1 Alphaproteobacteria bacterium
GGGCTGCTTCCGTCAGCTCTAATTTGGCCAATTCCACCGCCGCCCGCACTTCCACGTCGGAAATAATGCTGTCCAACCGGGGATCGGAATAACCGCCTGGCCGCTCCCGCAACAATGTCATCAGGCGCCGCAGACGGTGGCGGGGCACACAGCCGGTCAATAAGCCCAGACGCAATTCCTGTAATTCGTCGAGAATATCGGTGCCACGGCGCATTGCCTGGCGGCGCCGTTCGGCGGCATCGGGTACCCCTTGCAAGGCCAGCAAGGCGCCGACGCCAACCACCGCGGCCGCGCCGCCGGTCGGCACGACCGCCTCCGTTCCGCCGCCGCTTTCTATGCGGAAGGCCGCGCCGCCGCCATCGCCGCCCTTGCGGTCGGCCCGCCGCGCGGCGTTGGCGCGTATGGATCCCGAGCCCGAGATTTTCATTCTTTTGGCAATCCTTCCGGTCAGCCAGGGCCTTACCCGTTGCCATTACCATGATCGCACGTCGTTAATACTTGGTTAAACCCGCCGCGGCTTTGGTCCATGGAGGCAGATTTTTCACGGCATAAAGCGTCGCATGATAGGCAAATTTTTCCAGTATGTCGGGGATTTCCTCACAAAATATTATCTAAGCCTTTGTTTTTGCTTGAATATATTAATATTCACAATTGGCATGAATTTCGCAAGGTGGAAACCAGACGCAGCGTGGATTGCGTAGTGAAACTGACAGGGTCGCAAGTAAATAGGTCGCGTCAAAAATGACAAAACAGAGCGGATATCACACAAAATTTCCAACGCGGCGGGCCGGCGGGCCTTGGCTGGGCGCCATTCTTGTTTGTGCCGGGTTGTTGCTGACGGCAACGATTAATCCGCTCAATGCCGCCTCGCGCATCAAGGATATTGCTGAATTCCAGGGCATTCGCGACAACCTGTTGATTGGTTACGGCCTGGTCGTGGGTCTGAACGGCACCGGCGACAGCCTGCGCAACGCCCCCTTCACCAAGCAAAGCCTGGAATCCATGCTGGAGCGCCTGGGCGTGAACACGCGGGATGCCAGCCTGAATACCAAGAACGTCGCCGCCGTGATGGTCACCGCGACGTTGCGGCCCTTCGCCCGGATCGGCACGCGCATGGATGTGGTGGTTTCCACCATGGGCGATAGCTCCAATCTGCAGGGTGGCACGTTGCTGGTAACGCCGATGCTGGGCGCCGATGGTGAAGTCTACGCCGTGGCCCAAGGCCCCGTCGCGATCGGCGGATTTGTCGCCAAGGGCGAAGGCGGGACGGTAACCCAGGGCGTGCCCACGGGCGGGCGGATTTCCAACGGCGGCATTATCGAGCGTGAAGTACCCTTTGAACTGGCCTCGCTGGAGACATCCTCAATCGCCCTGCGTAATCCCGATCTGACCACCGCCCGCCGCGTGGCCCAGGCCATCAACGCGCATTTCGGCCGCGTGGTGGCCCTGCCCCTGGACTCCACGACCATTGATTTGGTCCCCGGCGAAGAATTTAAGGGCCGGATGTTCGATCTGTTGGTTGAGATCGAACAATTGGTCGTAGAACCCGATCAAGTTGCCCGCGTGGTGATCGACGAAGCTTCCGGCATCATCGTCATGGGCGGCGGGGTCCGGGTCAACAAAGTCGCGGTGGCCCAAGGCAACCTGACCGTCCGGGTCACCGAGAACGAGCAGGTTTCCCAGCCCGGCGCCTTCGCCCAAGCCGGCGAGACCGCCAAGGTGGACCGCAGCGACATCGAAATCGACGATGGCAGCGACCGGCGGCTGACCCTGTTGAAGCCCGGCGTCAACCTCAGCGATCTGGTCGATGGTCTGAATGCCCTTGGCGTCGGTCCCCGGGATCTGATCGCCATCCTGCAAACCATCAAGGCGGCCGGCGCCCTGCAAGCGGAAATTCTGGTCCAATGAGCATGACCATCACCCCATTCGTCCCCGGCGCCGCGATCCCGAAGCCCCAGGCGCCCGGCGGCTCCGACGCCACCGCCAAGCTGGCCGCCCGGCGCGCCGCCGAGGACTTCGAGAGCTTTTTTCTGAGCCGCATGATGGATGAAATGTTCGCCGGCGTGAAGACGGACGGCCCCTTTGGCGGCGGCCAGGGCGAGACCATGTACCGCGGCTTGTTGAACCAAGAATACGGCAAAGTCCTTGCTGAAGCCGGCGGGGTCGGCATTGCCGATGTCGTCTATCGTGAAATCCTCAGACTACAGGAAGGCAACGCCAATGCGAACGCGTAAGGCTATCGATTCTCTTACCGACATAACCTCCCGCCTGGACGAAGTCATGGCCAAGGAAAACCAGATCCTGTTGCATCGCCGGCCCCATGAGTTGGCCGACTATGCATCGGAAAAAGAGGAACTGGCC
>JAYGEB010000062.1:0-2056 GCA_046582595.1 Alphaproteobacteria bacterium
CGTCGATAATAATCGCATCCCGGTGCAGTTCATCGGCCCGCATGTCTAAATCGCCTCCCAAGTATTCCCGCTAGCGCGGTTCCGGCTCGTTGATGTTGTCCAGGGGGTAGATCGGCCGGCGTACGTTTTGGTAGTTCAGCAGGCTGTTGTCGGACGTGGTCACGCCCACGCCGTCGAGGGTAATGGTGTGCTTGGCGATGGGTGCGAAACCGGCCCGGTAATGGATGCGGGATTTCAACAGCACGTAGCGTTTGAAGGCCGGGTCGATGCCCACGGACAGAAAAATGCCCTGATCCCAGGGTTCGTGATGGCGGGAGACGATGACGATCTGCATCCGGCCCGTATCGAGCACCGCCGTCGGCCCCATTTGCACCGCCAGGCCATGGTACATGGGGCCCCGCACGGTCCATTCGCCATCGCTCAACACCTTGACCTTGCCGGTCACCGTCAACGGTTCGCCAAGGCGGCCGATGGAGGGCATGTCGGTCTTGCCGCCCAGGGCAAGGGTCACCGTGGCGCCGATCCCGGCTTGCATCATTTGTTGTACGGCGCCCGGGTCCCACAGGCCGCCGACGGCGACATCGTCCAGGCCCTGGCGGATCACTTCCTCGATCACCGTCATGACGTCCTGATTGCCGCCCGAGCCGGTATTGTCCGCATGATCCAGCAATATGACCGGCCCGTCGCTGATTTCCGCCGCTCGGGCCACGGCATCCACCAAGGGTTCGTGACTGTAGAGGTGATCGCCCCGCCGTTCCCACATCTCGGCCCGCAGGCGGTCGACCACCGCTTGGGCGGCGGCTTGGTCGCCATCGGCTATTGCGATGCAGGAAATGCCCACGTCCTGGATATCAGCCAGGGCAAAGCCACCGAACACCGTCGCCGCCATGACCTCGCCCGATGCCTCGGCCTCCCGCGTCATGCGGATCAGGCTTTTGAACGGCTCGTCGTCGGTGCCCTGGCGCAAGGTCTGGCTCAACACCGGCACCCGGCCCCAGGCCATGACCGGGTCGGCCTCGCCCCCCAGCTTGGCCAGCAATATCTCGCCAACGGTGGTGCCGACCTCGTACATATCCGTGTGGGGATAGGTTTTGTAGCCGATCAAGGCATCGCAATTGTCCACCATGGCCTGGGTCAAATTGGCATGCAGGTCGCAGGTGACGCAAATTGGGGTGTGGGGGGCGGCCCGGCGCACCGCCCGCAACAGGGCGCCCTCGCCGTCCTCGGTGCTTGCCGTCACCATGGCGCCATGCAGATCGAGCATGATGGCGTCGCAGCCCTTAGCGACCGCCTCCAATATGCTCTCCGACATCCGCTTGTAGGCATCGTCGCTGACCGGGCCCGACGGCATGGCCTCCGCCGCGATGGGCGAGATAATTTCGGCATCCGCCGCGCGGCATATTTTGATATAGGCCGCCAGCGTCATGTTGGTGGGTTCGTAGGCGCGGATCACATCCTCGCCAAAACAGGCGCTCCATTCCTCGAACCGGGACCAGGGCGTGGGCACCGGCGAAAAGGTGTTGGTTTCATGCTTCATCATGGCCATGACCACGCGCATGATGGACCCTCCCCAATCGATAAAGGTTCAACCGCGATTCAATAGACACTACCATAGTACAAAAGAACATGCCTATCCGGTCAATGCAGACAGCCACGACATGTAGGGTTGCCGCACACATCCTTTTTACGGCGGCAAGGTGCCGGAAGCGAACGCTTGGGCGGCAGAGCCGTGGCGCATTGAACCGCACCGGGTTTGCCGGCGTCCACAGCCATTTATCTGTCGGTTGCGTCGACCAGACCGCTCACCGCTACCGCAGCTGGCCCGAACAATGCGACTTTATGAGTTGCCTAACGCCAAGGGACCCCAACTCGTCGCACGCTCGATCCGAATTGCAATGACGGGGTGGCGTTCGATCGCCATTTCGTTGAGCTGCGCATAACGCGCACGCAACAGGCGCTGAGCCTCCGCATGTTCAGCGCCACTATGCAGAATGTCGGCCTGACCACGCAGCATCACCCAACAAAGGCGTGACCAGTCGTGGTCGTCATAATGGTC
>JAYGEB010000068.1:0-10241 GCA_046582595.1 Alphaproteobacteria bacterium
AACGCGGCAAAACGTCTGATAACGAGTAGAATCAATGTCATGCGCATTGTCTATAAAATTAAACCGGACAGCAGTGGGTCACGCCCGGCAATGACTACGAAGGTTGATTGCAATGATTCAGACAAGTCATGCCCGGACTTGATCCGGGCATCCACCACACTGCCAGTGGATCATTCAATGTTGAAAACTGATTGGCTCTGAAACAGTCAGGGCATTTTTTCCGCCATGATCACCGTCCAGGGGAAGCGCCAGGCATCGTGGCCGCTTTCGCCCACGCCCTCGGCCCCCCGAAAGGGGATCACTTCGATGTTGGTGAAGCCTTTTTCCCGCAGGCTCGCGCGGACATCCATTTCCGCCAGGGGCTGCATGAAGGGTTCGTTGTTGCGCCGCCCGTGACCATAGTGAATGAAGCGCGCGAACGGGCCGTCGATGGTATAAAAATCCAAATGCGCCATCCGCCCCCCCGGCGCCAGTACACGGGCGGCTTCCGCGAACAATTTCTCGATCTCCCGTGGCGGCAGTTCGTGGATCACCATGGTCGAGGTCACGAGGTCGAAACTGGCGTCGTCATAATCGGTCGCATAGGCGTTCATTTGCCGAAAGCGGACGTTGGCCGTGCCCTTGGACCGGGCGTCGCGCGCGCCAAGGGCAACGCACGGTCCCGACAGGTCGATCGCCTCGACCCGCGCGCCGGGGAAGCTGGCGCAGAACGGATGCGTGCTTTTGCCGAAGCCGCAACCCATGTCCAGGATGTTTTCCGCCCCGCCGCGGGCGGCCACCAGATCCGTGAACCGGTGATGCAGATCCCCGTGCGCCGCCCCCATCAGGGGCGTGGTTGAGCGCGCCCCCCGTTCATAGACGAAACCGGCCAATTCATCGCTCCACACGCCGCCGGGATGTTGGTGAATATCCACCCGCTGGTAATAGTTGGGCATTTCCAACGCGGGCGCCAATTCGGCGTCCGTATCGTGCAAAGCCGCCGACAGGGCGGCGCGGCGCTCGTCATGGTAGGGCACCAGGCCGTAACGGCCGGCGTATTTGAAACGTTGCAGGTGGCGCTCCAGCCAGGCGAAATAACGGTAGAGAACGTCGCCTTCCAAAAGGGCCGCGACATCGTCTGGTGTCTTGGGTGGCGACGGCGCCGCATCGGCGGCCGCTTCATAGGTTTTCTTCAGTTCCGGATAGATACGCCTGGTCCAGAACGTCTTGCTGGCCAGCAGGAAATCCTGCGCGGCGGCAAATCCGCGGTCGTCCATTTCGCTCTCCTCAACTGGCGCCCTTGGCTTGCTGTTTGCCAAGCAGGTTGATCATCAAACCCTCGACAAAGGCATCGCGGTCCCCGGCCTCGGCCTCGCGCTCGTCCTCGCTGGGTTCGCCGTCCAGTTCTCCCGGCACAAGCACGCCCGCCTGTTCCAGTCTGCGCTCCAACGCCCTCGCGCGGTTGCGCAGGACATAAACCTCCGTGGCCAGGGCCATGACGACGCCGAAGGCGCGGTCAAGTGCGGGATCCTCGAAAAATGTCTGTTCGGGACGGTCTTCCAACAGGGTATCCGATAATTGCATGCCGATGTTCCTTGCCTATTCGCGCCGGCATCATATACCAAGGGAGGCTGATGGACGGAACAGTAAAGGGTTCAGGATGACACACGGCATGGTATCGGCGCCCCAGCCGGAGGCGGTGGAAACCGGGCTTGATATTCTCAAGGCGGGGGGCAACGTGGTCGACGCGGCCATTGGCGCGGCCCTGGTGCAGACGGTGGTCGATCCGCAGATGTGCGGCATCGCCGGCTTCGGTTCCCTGCTTATTTATCTGGCCGACCAGGATCTCCACACCTGCATCGATTTTCACGGCCGCGCGCCGCTCGCGACCCGGCCCGAAATGTGGGAGCCGCTCATCGTCCGCGAGTGCGAGGACGGTTTCGGCTTCCTATTGACCGGCCAGGTGAACGAAATCGGCTACCAATCCATGACCACGCCGATGACCATCAAGGCGTTCGACGAAGCCATGGTTCGTTTCGGCAGCCGGTCATTGGCCCAGGTGATGGGCCCGGCCATTCAATATTGCGAGGAGGGCTTTGCCGTCCGCCCGGCGGTGCATGGGTTTTGGAACAGAGGCGCCGAGAGCGGGCGCATCGCCCGTATCCGCGGGCTGACCGATGATCCCGCCACCGCCAAGATCTATACCAAGGCGGACGGCGGCCTTTATGGCCTGGGCGAAATCTTGCGCAATCCCGACATGGGCGCCACCTACCGCCGCATCGCCGAACATGGCGTGGAGGATTTCTACAGCGGCGAGCTCGCCCGCCGCATGGATGCCGACATGCGCGCCAATGGCGGTATTCTCACGCTGGCGGACCTGGCCGCCTGCGAGACGGAAACCGTTGCACCGTTAAGGACCGATTACCGGGGCTACTCCGTGGCTACCAACCAGCCGCCCGGCGGCGGCCTGATGATCGTTTTGATGCTCAACATCCTGGAGAACTTCGATTTGGCCGAGATGGGCCACAATTCCCCCGGCTATATCGCCACCGTGGCCGAGGCCATGAAGATCGCCACCGTGGACAAGGACAACCGCATGGGCGATCCGAGGTTTTTCGACATTCCCTTCGCCGAACTGACCTCGAAGGACTATGCCAGGAAGATGGCCGCGCGCATCAAGGCTGGCGAAAAAACCCACGTTCCCCGCCTGAATTCCGGCGCGCCGGAAAGCCAGGAGACGACCCATATTTGCGTTGCCGATACCTCCGGCAATTGCGTCACCATGACCCATTCCCTCGGCTCCTCCTCCGGCGTGGTGACGGAGGGCCTGGGCTTCATGTACAACAACTGCATGATGGTGTTCGATCCCCGCCCCGGCCGGCCAGGCTCCCTGGCGCCGGGCAAGGCGCGCTTCACCGCCCTTTCGCCGACAATAGTGTTCAAGGACGGCAAGCCGTTTTTCCTGGTCGGCGCCCCTGGCGGCACGACCATTACCATGGGCAACCTGCAGGCCATCCTGAACGTCATCGATTTCGGCATGACGGCGCAACAGGCGGTCTCCGCGCCGCGCTTCATGGCGACATCCGCTACCATCGAAGTGACCAACCGCATCTTCCGCGCCACGGAACGGGAGCTCCAATCACGCGGCTACCCGACCCACCGCCACGCCGTCAGCCACATGATGCCCCACGTCCACGGCATCCGCATCGTCGACGGCCAACTAGACGGCGGCGCCGACCCCTCCAACGACGGCATGGCGGCGCAAGTCTAAGGTCATTATATTTGACCATTCATGACGCTGACGGCGGACATTGCCTGGTTCCCATGCTAACGTCAGGTTGCAGGGGAGAGGCCGTCAATTGACAAGCGAAATTGATCAATGGCTGGAAGAACTCGGACTTGGCAGGTACGCGAGTGTATTTGCCGAGAACGAGATCGGGCTGCCGGCGCTGCCCCATATCACCGAAGATGACCTCAAGGAAATGGGCGTGGCGTTGGGCGCCCGGCGGCAACTGCTGGCGGCGATTGGCAAAATGGCGACGGCGGCGGAACCGTCACCGGCTCAACAAAAAGACGATGCCGTGGATGCCGCGCGCCGTCAGGTAACCACCCTGTTCGCGGACATTTCCGGTTTCACCCGGATGTCCAGCGCAATGGACGCGGAGGAAACCCATGCCATGCTGAATGGTTTCTTCGCGGTGGTCGATGAGGTATTGCGCCGCTATGGCGGCACCGTCGACAAACATATCGGCGACGCGGTGATGGCGGTGTTCGGCGCGCCCGTGGCCCATACCGACGACCCCGAACGCGCCCTGCGCGCCGCCTTGGATATCCACGGGGAGGTGGCCCGGTTGGACCCGCCCTTGCAGGTCCACATTGGCGTGGCGTCGGGCCAGTTGGTTGCCTCCTCGACCGGCAGCGCGGCGCACGCCGAATATACCGTCTCCGGCGACAGCGTAAATCTGGCCGCGCGCCTGACCGATATGGCCAAGGCGGGGGAAACCCTGGCCGCGGCCTCGGTGCAGCGGGCGTTGGGGGATCGTTTTATCGGTGTCAGTCTGGGCGAACGGATGATCGAGGGTCTGCTGGAACCGGTCACCCTATGGCGGCTCGATGAAATTGGCGCCGGGCCGGTCGATGGCGGCCACGCCTTCGTTGGCCGGGCGCGGGAATTACGGCAGTTCTCCACGGCGCTCGACAATTGTCTCGAGACCGGTACGGGCGAAACCCTGATCGTGCGCGGCGGGGCCGGCATCGGCAAGACCCGTCTGGTTGAGGAATTCGTGAGCTTGGCCGAGGCCGGTGGCTTTGCCATTCACACCGGATTGATCCTGGATTTTGGCACCGCCAAGGGCCAGGACGCCGTCGGCGCCCTGGCGCGGAGCCTGCTTGAAATCCCCCCCCGGCAGTCGCAAGGAGGTCAGGGCGGACGCCGTGCAAAGCGCCATAGCTTTCGGCCGGCTGCCCGAAGCCCGGCGCGTCCACCTGAACGATCTGCTTGACCTGCCGCAACCGGCCAACTTGAGTGGCCTTTATCAGGCCATGAATAATGAAACCCGCAACCGGGGCCTGCGGGACACGTTGGGTGATTTGGTACGCCATGCGGGCCAAACACGGCCCGTGCTGTTGCGGATCGAGGACACCCATTGGGCCGATCCGCTTATTCTCGACCAGTTGGCGAATTTGACGCGGACGGTTCGGGAGATTCCCGTCCTACTGATCTTGACCACGCGAGTAACCGGCGACCGGTTGGATCAAACCTGGCGCGCGGGCACGGAAGGCGCGCCGCTAACCACGGCCGATTTGGGCCCATTGCAGCTTTCGGAAGCGAACGACCTGGCAGGTGCGTTCGAGGCCTTGAATGATGAGATGATCGCCGCCTGCGTGGAGCGTTCAGGCGGCAATCCGCTGTTCCTGGAACAATTGCTGCGCAACGCCGGTGAACTGGAGGCCGGCGATATTCCCGGCACCATACAGGGCATCGTGCAGGCGCGGCTGGATGTCCTGGCGAACCACGACCGCGAGGCGATCCAGGCGGCCTCGGTCCTGGACCAGCGTTTTTCGCGGCCCGCCCTGGCCGCCCTGCTGAACAGCGATGATTATGATCCGGTCAACCTGCTGGCGAACGTGTTGATCCGGCCCGCCGGCGATGACTATCATTTCGCCCACGCGCTGATCCGGGAGGGGGTCCATGCCTCCATGCTGACGCCCCGGCGGACCGAACTGCACCGCCGGGCGGCGGCCTGGTTCGACGGCGAAGACCCCATCCTCCATGCCGAGCATCTTGACAAGGCCGACGAGCCGGGCGCGGCGCCCGCCTACCTGGACGCCGCAATCGGGGAAGCGCAAAAGCGCCGCTATGAACCGGCGCGCCGTCTTGTGGAGCGCGCCCTGGAACTCGAAACCCCGCAGCAGGTCCGGTTCGACCTTATCTGTCAACATGGTGACATACTGCGCGAATTGGGGCAGGCGGATCAGTCCATCACGGCATTTGAAACTGCGATCGATATTACGGCCGGAGACGATCAATCATGCCGCGCCAATATCGGCCTGGCCGAAGGACTGCGGATCAGGGGCAGACAACGCGAAGGATTGGCATGTTTATCCATCGCCGAGGCTGCCGCGGAGGCCTTGGGATCGGCGGCGTATCTTGCCCGCGTTCATGGCTTGAAAGGCAATTTGTATTTTCCACTGGGTGAAATCGACAAATGCATGGCCGCCCACGAAAATGCCTTGCATTATGGACGCGAAAGCAGCTCCGCGGAGGCACAGGCCCAGGCCTACAGCGGCTTGGCGGACGTCTATTACCTGCGTGGACGAATGCTGAGCGCTGGAGACATGTTCGAACGCTGCATAAGTCTGGCAAAAGAAAACAATCTGACGAGTATCGTCGCGGCAAACCTCTCCATGTTGGGCGTAGCCAAATTTTATGCTCTGGAGAATACCACCGCCCGCACAATGTTCAATGATGCGTTGCGGCTATCGTCGACATTAGGAAACTACCGCGCGGAGATCATCGTAAACCTTGCTTTTTGCTACACACCCCTCGAAAGAGGAATGTTTGACACCGCGCTTGAAAATTCCAACGCGGTATTTGAAAGGTCCAGCAGCTACGGATTAGACATATTCGCCGCCACCTCGCTTGTCCATAAATCCAGGGCCCATATTGAAATGGGTCATCGGGACAAAGCCAACGAAGTTGCCGCCGAGGCCTGGAATCTGATCGTCAAGGGTCATTTTGAGAGATTTGCCGGTCCCGTGTGCCTAGGAGCCATGGTTCGTTCCGCGCCGGACGAAGAGCGCCGGAAATGGGCCATCGAAGAAGGTTTCCGTATCCTATCCGAAGAGGCGGTAGGCCATAATTACCTGTTCTTTTATCGTGACATCATGGAAGCCGGTCTGGAAAGCGGCGATTGGGAGTTGCTGCAACGGGCCTCTGACGCGCTGACCGATTATACCCGCGCCGAACCTTTGCCGCGATGCGACTTTCAAATTGCCCGCGCTCTGGCCCTGCGGGATTATTACCAGGGCCATGACCGCGAAGCGGCGGTCAAAACCCTTCACCAGTTGAAGGAACAAGCTGAACGAGTCGGTCTGGAAATATTCCTGTCGCGTATCAACGCGGCGCTTGACGAAGCTGGCGCCTAACCGCCGGAGAACAGGCTGCCAAGCGCCATCAGGCCGTTGGGGTCCAGATGGTGCTTGATGGCCCGCATCAAATTGCCCTGAACTGGGTCCAGGGCCTGTTCGTAGGGATAATGGCGGCCGATTTGCAGGTGTTCGGCGCCGGCCTCGTGCAACACATCGCCCAATTCCTGGCGCAGGGCGTGGGCGAAGGCGCGGGTTTCGGGGCGCTCGGGGTTGTCGCCATGGCGTTTTAGCTGGCCATCGGTGACATGGTGGCGGTGAAAGAGATGCAGGCCGTCGGGCCAGAACAGGTGCGGCTCCAGGACGATGGCGTCGCCGCTGCTTACGGTCAGCAGGCTGACCTTCATGCCATGTTCATCCAGCGCCGATTGGCGCGCGGCCAGGGCGGCGGCCAGGGCGTCGTTGGCGGCGGCCACGTCGCCCAGGCGGAAGACGCCATGAAACGGCAGCCAGCGTTCACCATCGGGGCCCAGCAGCGCCTTGATGGGGCGGAACGGGCGCGACCGGGTGACCCTGGGAATGGTGTCGGGCACCGGCCCGCCGCCAAATTCAAGGGCCACCGCGCCGGCCCTGGCCAGGCGGGCGTTGGCGTGGGCCTCGTCCTCGCCCTCCAGGCAAATATGCAGCGAGCATTGCAGCTCGGCGACCTGGCGCCGGCCAGCGCGGAACAATTGCACCAGGCGGCCCATGCGCTGGGCCGCCGTTCCCGCCTGGCGCAGCACATCCCCTGCGATCTCGGCACCTTGCAGCAGCTCAAAGCCACTCTGGGCCAGATTAATATGGGCCTGGCGGTCGAAGCCGAAACATTCCGCAATGCCGTCGCCTCCCGCCAGCGCCACCTGGGCCGCCAGCAGAGACCGCATATCGGGAAACTCGAAGGAGGCGAAAACCTCCCAACCAGGCCGTTTGATCAGCCGCAAGGTGGCCTCCACCTTGATGCCGAAGGCGCCGCAATCGCCCAGGAACAGCGCGCCCACGTCGGGCCCGCTGGGTTGCGGATGGGGCCGGCCGTCATGCCCCATGCCGGTACGCAGAAGACCGCCATCAGCCAGCACGATGGTCAGCCCGGCGACGGAGGCATCTGAAAAGCCGTGCATGGCGGAGCCGAAAAAGGTTGCCCGCTGGGACAGGGCGCCGCCCACCGTGGAGCGGAAGCCCGACAAGGGCCCGAAAAACGGCGTCCGCAGACCGTGCGGGGCCAGGGCCTCCAGCAGCGTGGCCCAGGTGCAGCCCGCTTGCACGCGGACCAGGCGGTTGGCGGTATCTATTTCGAGCACCCGGTCCAGGGCCGAGGTATCGATCACCACGGAACGGGCTTGACTGGGCACCGTGCCGCCGCTGTAGGAATAGCCGGCGCCGCGGGGCACCAGGGCATGGCCAAGTTCCGCCGCGATGGCGACCGCCCTTGCCAGATTTTCCGTGGTGGTGGGGCGAATAACGGCCGCGGCGACGGCGCCGCCGCCGGCGATGTCATGGGAATGGACGGCGCGCAATTCGGGATCGGTTATCAGCTCGTCTTGGCTCAGACAGTCCCGTAACCGCCGCCATAATATTTCATCCGGCATGACCGGCATCCCTCCCTCGCGGCACGTTGACGCGGGCGCCGGCGCGGCGCCCACTATTCACTATAGCTCAGGCTGCGGGAGCATTCGCGATTTGCCCAAGACATCGCCGCACGCCGTGCCATAATGCCGCCCACAACTTGCCAATTTCCGACCCAACCAAGCAGAGGTTACCCCATGGGCGCGTTCAGCATCGCCGGCAATCCATATACCGAACGGCGGCTGGCCGTGGGGCGCGCCGGGCCGGAAAGCCCGGCGGCGGCATGATGCCGGCATCCTTTCAAGTGACGCCCGAATTGGTCGGGGCCGACATCGCCTCCGGTGTCATGGCCGGCGCCCTGAGCCATCCCGGCAAGCCGGCCTTGCTGTTCAAGGATCGTTGCCTGAGTTTCGCGCAATTGGCCAAACGCATCCAGCAAGTGGCGGCGTTGGCCCGCGATGAGCTGCAATTGCAGCCGGGCGACTGCGCCGCCATTTATGCGCCCAATTGTCTGGCCTATATCGAGATCGTCGCCGGTCTGTCCCGGGCCGGGGTTATGGTGGCGACGCCTACGCATCGCGCCGGACGGGAGGAATTGCGGCGGATCCTGAACAATTGCCAGGCCAAGGTGGTTTTTTGCCCGGACGATCTGGCGGAAAATTTTTCCGGCCCCGATGCGCCAGCCATTTTCTCCCTCGATACCGGGTACGAAGAGGCCCTGGCGCGGCAATCCCTCGCCGACCCGGTGCCGCCCGCAGATCCGGAGGCGACATTCTGCATTCCCTATACCTCCGGCACCACGGGAGAGCCCAAGGGCGTGATGCTCTCGCACCATTGCCGCCGCCATCTGTTCAAGGTCATGGGGCATCATTTCCGCTGTTTGGGACCCGAGGACCGGCATCTTTGTTTCGCGCCCCTGGCCCATGGCGGGGGTTACGGCTTCGCCATGGCCAGTATCTTCAACGGCGGCACGCTGGAATTGCTCGACGCCTTCGATCCGGCCCTTGTTCTGGCCCGTCTGGCCAGCGGCGAAGTGACCTCCGTCTTCATGGTGCCGACCCATATACATCAGATTTTATCCCTGCCCGACGAGCTGTTGGCCCGGCGCGACGGCTTCCGCCTCAATGGCATTGTCGTCAACGCCGCGCCCTTTGCCCATACCCTGAAACAACGCGCCGTGGCCTATTTCGGCGAGGGCGTGATCCACGAATGCTATGGCTGTACCGAGGTCGGCATCGCCACGGCGCTGGCGCCGGAGCTTTACGAGGACAAGACCGGCTCCGTCGGCACGGCCCTCATGGGCAGCGAAATCGCCGTGCGGCGGGAGGACCGCAGCCCCGCCGAAGCGGGCGAAATAGGCGATATCTGGATCAAGTCACCCACGCTTTTCAATGGCTTTTGCCGCAATGATGCGGCCACGGCCGAGGCACTGGACGGAGATTGGCTGCTGACCGGGGATATGGGCGCCATGGATGACGAGGGTTATCTCTCCATCATGGACCGGCGCAAGGACATGGTGATTTCGGGCGGCGTCAACATCTATCCCCGTGAGATCGAGGACGTCCTGCTGCGCCATGACGGCGTGGCCGAGGCCGCCGTGGTCGGCATTCCCGATGCCCAATGGGGCGAACGCCTGGCCGCCGTCATCGTGCCCCGGCCCGGGCGGAGGGCCACGCCGGATGAGATCATGGCCCACTGCCGGCAATATTTGGGCGGCTACAAGGTGCCGCGCCTTATCACCTTTACCGACGAGTTGCCGCGCAATCCCGCCGGCAAGGTCATGAAACGCACCATCCGGGACGAATTATCGACGGCCCAAGGCTGATCACCGCGCTTCTATTTCATCGATCCGGGCGCTGGGTGAGATGTGATTGAGGCTGATCCTGGTCTCGATCACCGCCGGGCCGTCATGGGCCAGGGCCTCGGCCACCACTTGCTCAACCTGACTTTCCGCCGTGATGCTGTATCCCTTGGCGCCGAAGGCCTCGCCCCAGGCGGCGAAATCTGGGTTTTGCAGCGCCGTTGACGTCACCCGGCCCGGAAAGCTGCGCGCCTGATGCATGCGGATGGTG
>JAYGEB010000140.1:0-3036 GCA_046582595.1 Alphaproteobacteria bacterium
CGCCTGCACCAGCGCACATTGCTGCGTGGCCAAAGACCCGTTTAGGGCGGACGGCATGGAGAGGGACGATAGGATATGAATAATTCCGCAATGACGCCCGTGACCGATGCCAGTGCCTGGCTTGGTTCTGAAATGGAGGCGGACCGGTCCTGGCAATACAGCCTGGAGCGCGGCCATGTCACCGAGCTGGAACAGGCCCTTGCCTCCGTGAAGGAGCGCGGAATGCAAATGGCGGAGATTGGTCCGGCGGATTTCCCCTTGCCCACGCTGTCGGGGATGCTGGGGCGCATCGGCGGCGATCTGCGCCTGGGCCGGGGCTTTGCCGTGCTGCGCGGCTTTCCCGTCGAGGCTTATGAGACCGAGGATTTGTCGTTGATGTATTATGGGCTGTGCCGCCATATCGGCACCGCCATGACCCAGAACAGCGATGGCGGTTTGATCCACTATGTCACCGACGGCGCCCTGAAGCCGAACCAGGGCAAGCGTGGCGTTGGTTTTCCGCGGGCGGCACGCCTGCACGTGGACCTGATGGATATTGTGTCGCTGCTGTGCGTGCGTCAGGCCGCCGACGATCCCCACAGCCATCTGGCCAGTTCCACGACACTTTACAACGAGGTCCTCAAACGCCGCCCCGATCTGCTGCCGCGCCTGTTCGAAGGTTTTGAATGGGACCGCATGGACGAACATGGCAAGGGTGAAAGCCCCACCTCGGGCTACCATGTACCCTTGTTCAGCCGGGCCGATGGCGCCCTGTCCTGCCGCTATAACCGGTCCTGGATGAGCGCGGCTCATGTCAACGGGAAGGCGCCCCTGTCTTCCGCGGACACCGAGGCCCTTGATCTGCTGGACGAAATAGCCGCGGAAACCCGACTGGCCTTTCCCTTTGGGCCCGGCGATATCCAATTTTGCAACAATTACAATGTTTTGCATGGCCGCGATGGCCATGAACGGGAGCCCGACGAGAACCGCAAACGGTTGCTGATTCGTATCTGGTTGAACGTTCCCGAATTCCGAGATTTCTCGGACGAGGCCGTCGTGCGCTACGGCATCGGTTATCACGGCAATTTGGGCTGGACCGCCGAGGAAGTGCTGGCCGGCGCACATGAAACGCTGCGGGCGCGCCGCGATGATGGCGCGGTCCGGACCGCCGTATAAGGCAAAACTTGACGGCAAAAGGGGGACGACGGATGACACAGGACCAGCATCAAAACCAAAAGGCGGAAGACCTGAAGCGGGACGCCAACCATTTCCACCGCTGGCCCGTGCCCGGCAAGATCGAAGTCACGCCAACCAAGCCGTTGGCCAATCAGCGCGATCTCGCCCTGGCCTATTCCCCCGGCGTGGCGGCGCCGTGCGAGTTGATCGTCGAGGATCCGGACGAAGCGGCGAATGTCACGGCGCGCGGCAACCTGATCGGCGTGATCACCAACGGCACGGCGGTTTTGGGCCTCGGCGCCATTGGCGCCCTGGCCTCCAAGCCGGTGATGGAAGGCAAGGGCGTGCTGTTCAAGAAGTTCGCCGGCATCGACGTTTTCGATATTGAGATCGACGAGACCGACCCGGACAAATTCATCGAAATCGTCCGCGCCCTGGAGCCGACCTTTGGCGGCATCAATCTGGAGGACATCAAGGCGCCGGAATGCTTTCAGATCGAGGTTGGCCTGAAGCAGCGCATGAAGATCCCGGTCTTCCATGATGACCAACACGGCACGGCGATTTGCGTTTGCGCCGCCCTGGTCAACGGTCTGCGCTTCGTCGGCAAGGAACTGGACGGTGTCAAGGTGGTGACTTCGGGCGCCGGGGCGGCGGCCATCGCGTCGCTGAACCTGCTGGTCAGTCTCGGCATGCCGGTAAAAAACATTGTCATCACCGACCGCAAGGGCGTGGTTTACAAGGGCCGGAAAGGCAGCATCGATGTCTCCAAAAAGGTCTATGAGCAGGACACCCCGGACCGCACCCTGGCCGACGCCATCAAGGGCGCCGATGTGTTTCTGGGCATGTCCGGCCCCGACGTGCTGGACGCGGCCATGGTCAAGTCGATGGCGGATAAGCCAATGATCCTGGCCCTGGCCAACCCGAACCCGGAAATTCTGCCCGAGGTGGCGCACGCCGCCCGCGACGACGTGATCATGGCCACGGGCCGCTCGGATTATCCCAACCAGGTCAACAATGTTTTGTGCTTCCCCTATCTGTTCCGCGGCGCGCTGGATTGCGGGGCGACCGAGATCAACGAGGCAATGAAACGCGCCACGGTCTATGCCATCGCCAATCTGGCCATGGCGGAATCGTCCGAGATCGTGGCGCAGGCCTACCTGGGGGAAAGCCTGGCCTTTGGCCGGGATTATCTGATCCCGAAACCGTTCGATCCCCGGCTGATCCTGGAAATTGCCCCGGCCGTGGCCAAGGCGGCCATGGACAGCGGCATCGCCAAGCGCCCCATCGCCGATTTCGCGGCTTACCGCGATACTTTGGAACGCTTTGTCTACAAATCGGGCATGGCCATGAAGCCGGTGTTCGAAAAAGCCCGCGCCAATCCCAAGCGGGTGGTCTATGCCGAGGGCGAGGATAAACGCGTGCTGCGCGCCGCACAGGTCTTGATCGATGACAAGGTCTGCCGGCCGATCCTGATTGGCCGGCCCGGAAAAATCGGCGAATTGATCGCCGAACTGGGTCTGCGCATGTTGCCCGGCGAAGACATGGAGCTGATCGACCCCGACAACAATACCTTTTTCGATGATTATTGGCCGGTCTACCACGAACGCATGCAGGACCACGGCGTCTCGCCCGATGAGGCACAGTTGATGACGCGGCGGACCAACACCGTCATGGCCGCCTTGATGCTGGCCCAGGGGGACGCCGACGCCATGATCTGCGGCACCGTCGGGCGTTATCACAACCATCTGCGCCACCTGGAACAGGTGATCGGGCACGGCGACGGCGTGGACAAGCTGTCCAGCCTGAACGTCCTGATCCTGCCCCAGGGTCAGATGATATTTCTATGCGACACCCAGGTGAACGCCAATCCGACGCCCCAGG
>JAYGEB010000184.1:0-5118 GCA_046582595.1 Alphaproteobacteria bacterium
GGTAAGCCTCTTCAAAGGCGGCGCCGGTTTCGATCCGATAGGCGGGCATGCCCAGGGATTTGGCCAGGTCGGCGAATTCGATGGCAGGGTCCTTGAAATCCATGGCGATATATTGATCGTTGTCATGGAAGGCCAGCAACCGTTCCTTAATGATGCGATAGCCGCCGTTATTGGCGATGATAAAGGTGATGGGCAGTTTCAGATGCGCCGCCGTCCACAGGGCCTGAATGCCGTACATGGCGCTGCCATCACCCAAGATGGCCACGACGCGGCGCTCTGGATGGGCGATCTGTATGCCCAGGGCGGCGGCGATGCCCCAGCCGATGCCGCCCGAGGCATTGCCGAAGTAGCCATAACGGTCGCGGATGGCGAGGAACTTCAGCAGGTTGCGGGTGGAGACGATGCCTTCATCGACGACAATGGCGTCCTTGGGCAGCAGGTCCACCAACGCCATCATCAGCCAATCCGGTTCAATGGGGCTGTCCTCGGCCAAGGCGCCGAACTTGGCCGTGGCTTCCGCTCGCTGGACCGACCAATTGCGTCCGGCGAGATCGGCTAGGGAGGCCTCCGCCCGCGCCTTCAGGCCGGCCCCGCCGCTGGCTTCCAGCACCGGCAACAGGGCCGCCACGGTCTCCTTCACGTCGGCGCGGAGCGCCAGTTCCACCGGGTGGTTCTTGCCCATCTCCCAATCGCGCTGACCGATCTGCACCACCGCAATATCGCCGGGCAGGGGATCGACCTCGCTAAAGACCGACATGCGCAGCAGATCGGCGCCCAGGCAAATAAGCATATCGTGGCCGCTCAGCACGCCGCGCACATAGCTCTGGTCCCGGTTCAGGCTGCCCATGAAAGCCGGGTGCTCGCTCGGGAAATGCGCGCCGTCGTTGACGGTTTGCTGATAGACCGGCGCGCCCAGCAGCTCGGCCAGCCGCGCGGCTTCGGCGAAGGCATCGGAGGCGATAATTTCATGCCCCGCGATAATGATGGGCCGTTCGGCCGCGGCCAGCCGCGTGGCCAGATGTTCCAGCGCCCGATCCGAGGGCCGCACCGCCGTATCGACACGGGTACTTTCGCCCAGATCGATCACCGCTTCCATATTCAGGATATCGCCGGGCAGGGAAATAAATACCGGCCCCGTGGGCGGGGTCAAGGCCACCTTTGCCGCGCGCCGCATGATCCGGGGCAGATCCTCGATCCGGTTGACCTCCACCGCCCATTTGACCAACGGCTGGGCGATGGGCACCAGGGGGGCGTACAGCAACGGCTCGGTCAGGCCATGGCCCTGCTCCTGCTGCCCGGCGGTGATGATCACCGGAGAGCCCGAAAAATTCGCCGTATAGAGCGCGCCCATGGCGTTGCCCAGACCCGGCGCCACATGCACGTTGACGGCGGCGATTTCACCCGTGGCGCGGGCATAACCATCGGCCATGGCGACCACGACGGCTTCCTGCAGGCCCAGCACATAGCTGATATCGGACTGCTCCGTCAGGGCATGCATGATGGGCAGTTCGGTGGTGCCGGGGTTGCCGAACACGCGGGTGACGCCCTCGTCCTTCAACAGCGCCAAAAAGGCGCTACGGCCGGTGATGGAATTTCGCTTTGCCCGGACGCTCATGATGCTTCCTTGTCCTCCGGGGATATCCGGCAGGCCGCCAGTTCCTCCAATATTGTCACGACGGCGCTGTGGTCGGCGTCGGCCCGGCCACGGGCGTTGAGGGCGTTGTAAAGGCCCTCGGCCGTGGCCGTCAGGGGCAGCACGACGCCCAGGTCGCGCGCGGCGGAGAGCGCCACGTTCAGATCCTTTTGCTGTAATTCGGCGCGGAAGCCCGGCTCGAAGTTGCCCGCAAGCATGCGCGCGCCATGATTTTCCAGGATCGCCGAGGACGCCGCCCCGCCCAGCAAGGCCTGGCGCACCTTGCCGGGATCGGCGCCGGCCTTGGCCGCCAGCACCAAGGCCTCGGCCACCGCCTGCACGGTGACGCCGACGATAATCTGATTGGCCGCCTTGCAGACCTGGCCATCGCCGTTGCGGTCCCCGATCAGGGTCACCGTGCCGCCCATCAGTTCGAACAACGGCAGGGCGCGCGCAAAGGCCGCCGGGGGACCGCCCACCATGATGGTCAGCGTGCCATCGATGGCGCCGATACTGCCGCCCGAAACCGGCGCGTCGAGATAGTCACAGCCCAGATCATTGATCCGGGCGGCGAACGCCGTCGTCGCGGTGGGCGAGATGGAACTCATATCGATCAGTAATTGACCGGGGCGCAGGCCGGACGCCACGCCATCCGCGGCAAACAGCGCCGCCTCCACGTCCGGAGTATCGGGCACCATCAGAATGACAATGTCGCAGGCTTGAGCCACGGCCCGGCCGTCGCCGCGGGGCGTCGCCCCGCCCCGCAATAGATCCGCCGGCAGGTCCGGCATCAGGTCATGGAGGTAGAGTTCGTGGCCACCCTTTTGCAGATGCCCCGCCATCGGCGCGCCCATGATGCCCAAGCCGACAAAGCCAACTTTCATGCCAGTCTCCCGATCAATCCGCCACGGGTGGCGGTTCATTTGCACTGAATTGAGTCATCCCGGAAGGGCCATGGCCGCGGCAAAAAAAATTGGGGGACCGCCATTTTCGGCGACCCCCCGGCGTTTTTTATTTATTGCCTCAACCTGTCAGACTCGCGTCCGTAGGGGCAGGACTTTAAGTTCCAGTGCTTGCCCAGGTCAAGCAGAAAACGACGCTGGATCCCGAATTCAGATATCATGGCGATTGGATGGCCGGCCGCCATGGCACCGGCCGCATTGGGTCACGAGCCGTAATTCGCCGTTTCCGGAAAAAAAGAGCCGCCCGATTTGGGGCGGCTCCGAGTCAACAGGGAGGCGTCAACAGATTGGCGGAGCCAACCTGGAGGATGACAGGGTGTGCGTCATCGCCATTTAACATAATGAAAAAGTGTTAACAAAATACTAATGACGGAGCGATACGGATAAAAAATTTCTCCGGCGCAAATGGCTGGTCAATAGGCGAGGATTGGGGATAATACCGCGATGCCATTTCGCTTGTTTATTGTTCTGTCCCTACTTTGCGCGGCGCCGGGTTTTGCCTTGGCGGAACCCAGCGGCACCGCGGAAATTATCGATGGCGACAGTTTGCGTGTCGGCGGCCGGGTTATGAACTTGTTTGCCGTTGCCGCGCCGAGCGCCGGACAGGTCTGCCGCGAATGGGCCCATCGTGGCCAACGGCCCTACCAATGCGGCGACCACGCGCGGGCCTTTTTGGCCAGCCTGATCGCGGGGGCCTGGGTTGAATGCGTGCTTGAAGACGCCGAAGCGGCCACCGCGACTTGTTATGCGTCCGGCCGGGATCTGGGACTGGCCATGGTGCGGGCTGGCTGGGCCTTGGCGGCGCGGGACCAGTCAACCCGCTATGTGGGTTGGGAAGATGCCGCCCGGCAAGCCAAGCTTGGCCTTTGGGCCGGGTCGTTCGCACCGCCGGGCAGAACCCGGATCAAGCCATGAAGCTGGTTGCAAGATGCCTTGCCGCCGCGATGTTGTTTGGGCTGGCGGGCTGCGACGGCCTTGATCTGAAGCTCCCGTTTCCTAGTATCGGCGATTTATCCGACCTGACGATCCTGGCGGAAAAGAAACCGACTTGGCAGTCGCCCCTGTTGCAACGGCATCATCTGGTTGGGCGGATCTGGCGGCCCGCGGACGGCCGTTTCGTGGATGAAGAGGTGTTGCTTGAGGATCTGGTCCGGTCCGCCTTTATCCTGCTGGGCGAGAAACACGACAATCCCGATCACCACCTGTTGCAGGCCCGCCTGATCCGGGCCCTGATTGACCGGGGCCGCCGCCCGGCCGTGGTGTGGGAGATGATCCCGGCGACCCGGCAACCGGTGCTGGACCGTTTTCATGCGAATTATTCCCGCGATGGAGGCGCCTTGGGCGCGGCGCTGGACTGGGATGTTTCCGGCTGGCCGGCCTGGCGTCTTTATCAGCCCATCGCCGAGGCCGCCATGGCCGGCAACCTGGCCATGTTTGCCGCTGGGTTGCCGAAATCCCTTGTCCGCGCCCTGGCCCGCGACCGGCCGTCCCTTAAATTCACCAAGCGGCGGCGAATACTGGGCCTGAACAATCCGCTGCCAAAGGTGTTGCGGGCGCGCAGTATCGAGCAATTGTTCCAGGGCCACTGCGGGTTGATGCCACGGGATAAGCTGATCCCTCTGTTCAATGTGCAACGGGCACGGGATGCGGTTTTCGCCGAACATATGCTGTCCAACGGCATCGGCGGCGGCGCCATTTTGATTGCCGGCGATGGCCATGTGCGCACGGACCTGGGCGTGCCGTTGTTTCTGGCGCGCCACCAGCCCGGCGTGCGGGTGACCACGGTCGGGTTTGTGGAAGTCCTGGACGAGGCCCTTGATCCGATCGAATATGGCGAGTTATTTTCGGCCCCGGTATTGCCCTTCGATTATGTCTGGTTCACGCCCCGGGCCGATGACAAGGATCAGTGCGCCAAACTGCGCAAGAAATGGGGCAAGCCGGAAAAGAGCCAGGCGAAAGACGCTATGCCGAAGAAAAAACCGGCGCCAAAAACCGAGTTGAAACCCCCGCCTAAAGCCGAAAAAGCGAAACCGGCCATCCCCAGGCAAGAGAATGCCAAGCCGGAGGCGGCGAAGTCGGAGGCGGCGAAGTCGGAGTCAAGGGCCGAAAAACCAACGGCACCAAAGCCGGCGATGACTGAACCCGAAGAGATGGGCGGGGAAGGATCGGATACCGATACGATGTCCTCGGATAAGCCCGGCTCGGACGGGCCAAAATCAGGCGAGGTCAAGATCGGCAAGCCGAGAAAGCTGAAGAGGCCGGAGGCGCCGATGCCGCCCCTGCCCCGCGCGAAGCCGCCCAAACCAAAAGCCTAAAATTCCCGCCCTTGGTATTATACCAATCGACTAAACTTGTGACTCTCTCGCCTGGTGTTAATTGCGGCCCGGATGTGATTCTCTTAACCAACTGATTTGGTGGGGAGAATTGAACCGCACCGGGTTTGCCGGAGGCTGTTTAGTTTGAGTCACGCCACCATGGCGGGCTCATCGATTTGCGCATAGTAGTTCGCTTCTGCTTCGGCGG
>JAYGEB010000214.1:0-1605 GCA_046582595.1 Alphaproteobacteria bacterium
GTGATCTGTGTCGAGGCGGGGCTGTCCATGGAGGCGGCCTTTCACCGCGTTGCCGGCGAATTGCAGGAACAGGGCCCCGAGCTGGCCGAAGAACTGGGCCTGACCACGGCGGAACTGGCATTTCTGCCCGACCGCCGCCAAGCCTTGATGAACCTGTCGGAACGGACCGGCATTCCGGCGGTGAAATCCCTGGTCACCGCGCTGGCCCAGGCGGAGAAGTATGGCACCCCGATCAGTGTCAGCCTGCGCGTGCTGTCCCAGGAACAAAGGGACGAGCGCATGAGCCGGGCGGAACAAAAGGCCGGCGCCCTGCCCGCCCAATTGACCGTTCCCATGATCGTGTTTTTCCTGCCCGTGCTGTTTATCGTGCTGATCGGCCCCGCCGTCATCAAGGCCTTGAACACGATTTAAAAAATTCCGGTTTGACCGGAATTGCCAAGCCATGCAACGTTAGTTGAAAATAATCTATGGCGTCCGCACCAACAGGCAGGGCACGTCCCGGATGGCAAGCTTCAGACAGGTTTCGTCAATCCCGTCCCGCTTTGGCACCGACTGCGAATTGACCCGGAAAAAGTCGCCGCGTTCGGGCACGGTGACGGTCTCCACCACCAATTCCATGCCGCGCAATATATCGCCATGGTCCGCGATGATCCGGTCGCGCATGGTATTCGCCCCGTCCAAGGACCAAAAACTGCCAAGTTGCAGGCGAAAGCCGCCAAGCGAGGCCACTTTCGGCGCAGCTTCTTCCCCCGCCCCGTCCGCCGTCGTCTCGTTCTTCATTGCATCCCGCGACGCCGGCTTCGCCATGTTGACGGTGGCCGCCGGTTTGGGAGCAGGTTCAAGATTTGCGGCCGCCTTCACCGCCATGTCCGTCTCGGCGTCCGGCTTGGCGTCCATTGCCGCCACGGCGGCATCCTGGCGAGGCAGGGCCGTAGCTTTCGCCGGCGGTTTTCTTGGCTTGGCGGCCATCGTTTCGGGGGCGGGTTTCGGACTTGCCGTTGGCTTCGCCGTCATCTCCGGCGCCGCATGAGGCGGGGCGTCCAATTTGGCGGCCGTTTTCGCCTCCGCCGACGCGACATTGAGCGTCTTCTTGGCCTTTGCCTCGGCCCGGTGTTCCGATATCCGGGTGGTGGTTTTCACATCAGGTTTCGCTGGTTCCGCTTCGGCCGCGACAATTTTGGCCGGCGGCGGCGGCGGCGCCATGGGTTGCGCCGCCAATTTCCGCGGCCCGGGCGGCGCCGGACCCGCGTCACCCGTCACTGCGGCCTTAAGACGCCGGTAATAGGCCATGTTGTGGTCCGCGATCTTCGGCAGCAGGTCCCGCCGGACATATTGCTCGGCCGAGGCCAAATCCCCTTTCATGGCGTAAAGCAGGGCCAGGTTCTGCCGCATCCGGGCCGTGGCTTCGGGCAGGGCCGAGGCTTGATCCAGGATATCGATGGCTTCGTCCAAACGCCCGGCCTGAGCCAGGGACAAGGCGAGATTGTTCATCACGACGGCATTCTCGGGGGATAGATCCAAGGCTTGGCGATAGCGCCGTTCGGCTTGTTCGTACATCTCCAAACGGTCATGGGCGATGCCCAGGGCGGCTTTGATTTCCCACCG
>JAYGEB010000217.1:0-4710 GCA_046582595.1 Alphaproteobacteria bacterium
GTTCTATTTCAACTATCCCGGCGGCACCGGTTTGATGTCGGGGGCGGTATTCGGGCGCATCGCCGGGACCAGCGCGGCGAAAGGCGGATAGCATGGATACCAGCATGGACACCAACATGGACACCAACATGGATAGCGACAAAATCGGTTGCATCGGCTTCATCGGCCTGGGCGTCATGGGCGAGCCCATGTGCCACAATCTGCACAAAAAATCCGGCCGCGCGGTGATCGCCTACGATATCGATCCCGCCCCTCTTGAGCGAGCCCGAGAGGCCAAATTGGCCGTGGCGGACAGTTTGGAGGATATCGCCAAAAACTGCGGCACCATCTTTATTTCCATGCCCAGCGGGGTGCAGTTGGCGGAGGTTTGCGCCGGTCTGAAGCCGCACATGAAATCGGGTCAGACCATCGTCGATACCACCACGGCGCCCGTCGCCCTGACCAAGGAGCTGGCCGGCGAATTCGAGGCTCTCGGCATCGATTACGCCGATGCCCCCGTCGCCCGCACCCGCCAGGCCGCCCGCGATGGCACCCTGGCGGTCATGGTCGGGGCCCAGGAAGAAGTATTCGCGCGCATCCAGCCCCTGATCGCCTGTTATGGCAACGATATCACCCATTGCGGCCCGGTGGGCAGCGGCCAGGTGGTGAAAATCCTCAACAACATGATCGTCGCCGAAACCGTCAACGCGGTGGCCGAGGCCCTGACCATCGGCCGCCGCGCCGGCCTGGACGGCGCCCTGTTGCTGGAGACGCTCTCCAAGGGCTCCGCCGACAGCTTCGTCCTCCGCAACCACGGCCTCAAGGCGATGCTGCCCGGCATCTTCCCGCTGCGCGCGTTTTCCGTAAACTATATGATCAAGGACATCAAATACGCCCTTGATTTAGCTGAAGAAACCGGCGTTGAGGTAAAAGCCGCCCGGACCACCAACGAAATCCTGGAAGAAGCCGCCAAGGGCCCCCTGGCGGCGGCCTACTTTCCCGCCCTGCTGGCCGTCATCGACCCCACGATCGAGGCGCAGACCCCGGATGGCGATTAGTAGCCGGGGCAGAATGCCGGTCAAAGATGCTTCCCATCGAGACTAGAAGTCTGGCAAAACGTCATCCTCACGAAAGCGGGGATCCAGAGAGACCCCAAAAACGCTTGAATACATGGATAAATCTGGATCCCCGCGAAGCCTGTCCTCGCGAAGGCGGGGGCGAGGATGACAATTTTGATCCTTGCCGGCGTTGACAATTCAATTGCCGCCCGGACTTTGGCCCCAGTTACGGCGATTAGTTCGAACCTACCAGGCCACGTGTTTTTGCGCCTCCGCCCGGCCGACCACCATGTAATGGACCTCATCGGGGCCATCGGCGAGGCGCAGGGTGCGCTGTTGCGTGTACATGCTCGACAGCGGCGACCATTGCGAGACGCCGGTGGCGCCGTGCATCTGGATGGCCTGATCGATAATCGAGCAGACCCGCTCGGGCACCATGGCCTTGACGGCGGAGACGTAGACCCTGGCCTCCCGGTTGCCCATGACGTCCATGGCCTTGGCGGCGCGCAGCACCATCAGGCGCATGGCGTCGATATCGATGCGGGCCCGCGCGATCACCTCGACATTCTTGCCCAGCCTGAGAATGGTTTTGCCAAAAGCCTTCCGGCTGCCGGCCCGCTTGACCATCAATTCCAGGGCCTTTTCCGCCTGCCCGATGGAGCGCATGCAATGATGAATGCGGCCCGGACCCAGGCGCACCTGGGAGATTTCGAAGCCGCGGCCCTCGCCCAGCAGCATATTTTCCTCCGGCACCCGCACGTTGTTGAATTTGATGTGCATATGGCCCCTGGGCGCATGGTCCTCGCCAAAAACCTGCATGCCCTCCAGAATTTCGACGCCGGGGGTGCCGATGGGCACCAGGATTTGCGATTGCTGGCGCGAGGGCGGCGCCTCGGGAGAGGTCTTGACCATGGTGATCATGATCTTGCAGCGCGGATCGCCGGCCCCGGAGATATAGAATTTTTCGCCGTTGATGACCCATTCGCCGTCCTCCAGAACGGCGGTGGTGGAGATGTTCTTGGCGTCCGAGGAGGCCTGGTTCGGCTCCGTCATGGCGAAGGCCGAGCGGATCTCGCCATCCAGCAGGGGGCGCAGCCATTTGTCTTTCTGCTCCGGCGTGCCCACGCGCTCCAGCACCTCCATGTTGCCGGTATCCGGCGCGCTGCAATTCAGGGTTTCCGAGGCCAGGGAATATTTGCCCAGTTCGGCGGCGATATAGGCGTAATCGAGGTTATTCAGCCCCTCGCCGGTCTCCGCATCAGGCAGAAAGAAATTCCACAGCCCCGACTGCTTGGCCTTCGCCTTCGCCCCATCGAGCAATTCAAGCTGCCGGGGATGCCAGCTCCAGCGGTCCTCCTTGCCCTCGTTCAGGGCAAAAAACTCCTCCGTGATCGGCGCCACGTTCTCGTCGATATGCTTTTGCAAGGCATAAAGCAACGGCCGCGCCTCGTCCGACATCGCCAAATTAAACAGTTCCTGATCGGTTTCCGACATACCTGATGGCCTCATGTGATTGGTTTCAATTTTCGCGATCCTGTGGGCGTGGGCGGGTTTTGTCAACGGTCGTCGTATGATCTTCATAGGGCAGAGATGCCCGACGGCGATTGAGATTTAGAGCCCGATGATTCTAAAAAATTGATATTGCATTCTTGATCGATGGCCCGAATCGCGGGGCCTGGGTAATTTGCGACGACTTGCCCCGACCAGATCAGGGTGGTGGAGTAGGAGATGATCAAGGAAATCAGCATTTGCGGTAGCCTAGCCATTCAACCCGCTCGGACCGACGATGAGATCAAGAGCGACTAATGCAACTTTGCACCGTGACCAATGACGCTCTATGCTATTGCTTGAATGATATATATGGTGAGAGGTTTTTGCATTTGCTCATCCGCCCCCGTCTTACCGATCATCATGGAATTTTACTCCCTCAAGCAGAGTTGGATTTTGCGATACCATTCTTTGATGAGGACATTCCACTTTACCTTGATCCGTTTATGCTATGGCGGTCACCATCGCAACAGGACCAAGCAATGCATACCGCATTGATCAATGCCTTCAATAATCTGGGCTATTTGGCGAAACGAGGGGAAGAGGAAAAAGCTGTAGCCATTCTTATCGCGGCCTCTGAATGTGATGAGGTAGGGCTGGGTTCGTCGGCTACCCGCCAGGGAAAACGAATAGGATCACGCAAAGCCAAGGAGATTCTTTCACTGTTCACGCAAATTCCCCTTTACGCAAAAAGAGGGTTTCGGCATTTCGAGGAGATACAATTTTACGTCGATGGCATCTCGAAGGATCGTGTCAGCGATATCAGCTGCAGTTTCATTAAATCCTTCCTCATTGATTTTACGATCAGTCAGTGCAACTCGCTCGGAATTCCAACTAAATCAGTACGCGTTGACGATGTTTATGACTATCGGAAGAATGAATTTGAAAGGCAGGATGGAATTGGCCTACCTGTCCATCCCGACAACGGAAAGCCTTTGATATTTGTGCCTAAGCGTTGGCTACGGTTTACGCCCTGGATAAATTACGATGACTATTTTCATCATCATTGCCCTCAGGATGAGCTATCGCATGCCGCTGAAGAACTCAAGCGGGTCGAAGTATTGAATTACAATCGTGATAATTATGGTGTAATCGACGATTACGTTTCAATAAAAGAACGAACTTTCGAGGACTGTCGAAACGATCCGTTGTTTTCTCAAATTCCGGTAACGTCAGCCAAACGGAAGTGGGCGATCATCAAAAAGCTCCCGACTGGTAAGACGAACAATGCCGACAAGGCTTATGAAGACACACTAGCTCAGCTTTTGCCTTCGCTTCTATATCCCAAACTGGATTTTGCGCAGGAGCAAGTTCGAACGGATAGTGGTGTAAGCATCAGGGACCTCATTTTTTACAACACCCGTGCAACTGAATTTCTGACAGAGCTCATGGACGATTACGGCTCACGCCAAATTACCATGGAGATGAAGAACGTTAAGGCAGTCAATCGAGAAAATATCGATCAGCTCAACCGATATCTGAACAATGAACTTGGCAAGTTTGGAGTTCTCATTACGCGGCAGCGGCTAAGAAAAGCGGAATTTAGAAGGACTATTGACCTTTGGTCCGGCCAACGGAAAGCGATAATTGCATTAACTGATGCAGACATTGAACAAATGGTCGAGGTATTCGAGAGCAAACAAAGGGAACCTCTAGATATCATCAAAAAAAAGTATGTCGAATTCCGCAGGGCTTGCCCGTAGGAGGATGAATGTAAACCAAAGAAGACGTTGAAGCGCTTGAAAGATTGATAGGGCAGTTGGAAAATCTACACATGGAGATTTCTCAACTTACGAAGAAAAAACCCGACGGCGCAGTCAACGCTTTCAAATTGAAGCTGATCAATAAAGTAATAACTTCTGGAAATTTCGTGTTAGGCGAAAATTATCGCCCCTTTTCGGAATTTTCGGAATTTGATGTTGATGATGTACCTACAAATAGTGATGTAACGTTAATACTAAGCCAATATATGCGGCAAGCGGAACGGTCAGGGCTGTTCAGTTCTCGGGACGATAAGCTTCGGGCTATCGCCCCGCGAGTCTAGGTTCGGGTTTTCGGTCTGAAAACGAGTCTACCCAGGGGGGCAAAAGCCTGAATCTATATAGGGCACCTTTATAGGAGGGTG
>JAYGEB010000262.1:0-1669 GCA_046582595.1 Alphaproteobacteria bacterium
CCTCGAAGCGGGCCGGCGGCTGGCCAACGAGCCCGGCGCCCGGTCCTTCTGCGACGCCCTGCTGGCGCCGATGCCGGGCGAGGTGACCTATGCCATCAACGCCCGCCTGCTGGCCGGCGGGTTGGTTGTCGGCGACGGGGACGTGGCCCAGGCCATGGCGGCGCTGTTTACCTCGTTCAAGGTGGTGGCGGAGCCGGGCGGGGCGGTGGCCCTGCCCGCCTGCCTGTCGGGGGCCTTCGATTGCCGTGGGAAAACGGTGGCCGTGGTCACGTCGGGCGGCAACGTGGATGCCGGCACCTTCCGCGATGCCCTGGAGGACGCAGTCGCGACGGAGGAATCTTAGCGAAGATTATGTCGTCTTGATTTTCCAACACCACAACACCAAGGCGGCAACCATCACGAACAGGCCCCAATAAGAAAAATACAGAGCCGTGGCGTCGAGCTTTATCACGGTTGGGGAGAGGCTCATCACCATGGCCGCGACGGCCGTCATGGATTCCTTATAAACGGTCGTGCGTCCGACATTTTTGCTATCGCAAAGTTCCAACACCCTGCCGCCGATGACAATGCGGCACAGCCACACGAAGAATCCCATGAATCCGTGCGCGGCAGCGAGGCAAAAACTCTCCGTGCAATAGGACAAAACGAGGGTTGCGGCCCCCGCCAGGATTGCCAGGGCATACTCCCCATTCTTAATGCTGAGTGATTTCATTCTGCTGCTCAGCGACGCCGCCGCCAGCATTCCGCCTAACGGCCACGCCGCGTCGACGATGCCGAAAAGATCGCTTCCCCGGCTCAGGTCATCGCGGATAAACGAGGACAGCAATGAATTGGAAAGTTGCCCGACGGGAAGAGCCACGACCGACAACAGGGTGAGCATTTGAATGAGCTTGTTGTTTTTGAATATCACCAGTCCGCTTTTGAAATCAGACCAGAACCCGGCAAATCCCCGGAAGTTTGTTTTGGCTGTTCCATCGGCGAGAAATCCCGCCACCGTCAATAGAAAGAGCGATGCCGCCGCTGAAACCACAAATGCGTGAGCAGGGGAAAACGTCTGGATAATGAATCCGATTGCGGCCGTCCCCGCCGCCGTTGAAAATAAATGGATGAAATTTGCCCTGGCCAGGGTCGCCAAAATATCTTTGTCGTCCACGGATGCCCTTATAATTCCATCGAATGCGCCCCGGTACATGATGCGAAAACTGGACACCGTTATGACGGTCGCGAACAGCCACAAAACGGAAACATCGCGGGTGTAAAAAATAAGCCCGCCCATACAAAGCATGGATGCCGCGATTGATAACTGGGCCGGGATGATTAATTTCCGGCGCTGGTATCGATCAATGACGATGCCAATAAATGGCCCGGCCAGGATGTACGTGATGCTGGCGACAAAGAATATCTGACCGACCGTGGCCACGTTGTTGCTGATAATCAGCGTCGTCCAGCCAATGCACACGAGGTAAGATCCGCGAGCCAAGCCGGAAAACAACTCCATCGAGTACAGCAATTTTATTTCTTTATTCAGCAACGACCTATCATCCAGAATTTGCCCCTGCTGGAATCAGGTTCGCGGCCGTCGGATCATAGGGGCATTCGGGCAATGCGATGAGGATTCGGTGGCGCTGGCGCCGCCGGAGTTAGAATGCGGCGCGAACCTCTGATAAGG
>JAYGEB010000247.1:0-6202 GCA_046582595.1 Alphaproteobacteria bacterium
CGATGTGATTTTCTAGCCCCGTGGATAAGGCCTTGGTAAGTAATTCCTGCATCTTGTGAGACTTTCTTTGATCGGTGAGTCTCAAAGTATGAATCACTTCAGGGCTTTATCCTATTAAGTCGGGTACTGTGATCTGATGCACAAAATAGTCGGATGAGTATTGTTACTGGATTTCGAACTGTAGAAGAAATTTTACATTTTTTGACTAATTTCCCTGAAACAATTATCATATACGTTGAGGTGGACCCGCGCATTCGGTTTGAACGGCATATAAGAAGATCCCGTGCGACGCAAATACGAACCTTCTCAAAGTTTATAAAAAATGATGAAGAAGAAGCTCAATTTAGTCTACTCAGAATCGGTGAGTTGGTTGCGGACGTAGTAATTAGAAACGACGGTGAATTGGCCGACTACCATTCGAAGATTGATAAATTTATTCCCAGAATTGATGCTTTCAAAAGGGAAAAGATTGATCAAACCAGTGAGATAGCTAGGAGTTTGGCGGCATTGGGTGCATTAGGAAAAAGGTCAACCTGCCAAAAAATATCCGATATGAGTGCCAAGACCGGAACTATCAAAGTACGAAGATACAACACAAACAGAGCGCTCAAGGCTGTACCGGAATTTGCCCGCCGCTATGACGGAAAGAACGAAAAACTACTGAGTTATTCTCATACAGACAGAGGCAAATGCGCGATTCAGCTATTGGAGTTGTTGGAAAAATTGTAGTCGTGGTTTGTTCTAAAGCGTACAGGTCATAACGCTCTCCCAATAATATGTCCGCCGTGGATGGCGGCCATCAGGTTCCGGGGCGAAAGACAATCGCCGATGCAATGTACCGGGATATTGCCAAACCCATCGGCCAGCCCGTCATTGGCCAGGCGCGGCGTGGCGAACACCACCTCGTCGATGCCGGCCAGGGTTTTGTTTTCGTCCGTGAAGACATTGCGCACCACCACCTCGCCGCCGCGAAAGTCGATCAGGTCATGGGAGGGCAGGATTTCCACGCCGGCGCCATGCAGGCGGCGATGCACGCCGATGGCGCTGCAATAGTTCACGTTCTGGCCGATGCCGGGCCGGGGCGTGATCAAGACCAGCCTTTCGAACCGTTGCGCCATCAGATCCGCCAGGCCGTATGTGGTGGGTCCATGATCCTGATCGAACAGCACCGCCGCGCCTTGCGGCGCCGCCGTCTCGCCGGCATGTTTCCGGATATAGGCCAAACCATCAACGGCCCCATCGGCATCCGCCGCCAGGTTCATGGGCCGGCGCAATGCGCCGCCCGTGGCCAGGACGATGGCGTCGGGCGTCACCGCCAGCACATCTGCCGCACCCACCGGCTGGCCAAGGACCAATGTCACGCCGTGTTGTTCCAGCCTGTGTTCCTGATAGGTAATTATTTTCGCCATCTCGGCGCGGCCCGGCAATTGGCTGTCCAAACGCAGTTTGCCCCCCACCGCCGCCGAGGCGCCGAATAGGATAACCCGGTGGCCCCGCGCGGCGGCGGTCCAGGCGGCTTCCAGACCCGCCGGCCCCGCCCCGACGACGGCGATGGTCTTGGGCTGGGGCGCCGGTTCGAGGAGCGCTTCGGCCTCGCCCGCCTGGCCCAGATAGGGATTATGATGTTCGGCCAGGGGCTTGCCCGCATGAATTTCGCCCCAGGCCCAGTTATCGAAGACCGAGGGGCGGATTTCGCTCGCCCGTCCGGCCTCGGCCTTGCGGGCCCAGGCGGCATCGGCGATATGGGCCCGGCTCATGCCGACCAGGTCGCCATGGCCCTCCGCGATGATGGCCTCGGCCAAATCCGGATCGCCGATGCGGCCCAGGGCCATGACCGGGATGCCGCCCGCCGCCCGCCGCATGCGCTTGGCGATGTGCTTGAAATGAGCGGGGCGAAAATGCAGATCGGGCACGTGATTTTCCAGGGACAGGGAAAAATTGCCTTGGCCATGGGCGAAATAATCGAAATCCCCGGTCCCGGCCAGACGCTCGGTCAGCCGCGCCGCCTCGTCCACGTCGATACCCCCCGCCACGCCCTCGTCGCCCGGCATTTTCAGGCCGATGATGAAATCCTTGCCGCAAGCCTGGCGGATGCCATGGGCGATATCGCGGACGAAACGTGTCCGCCCCTCGATGCCGCCGCCATAGTCATCGTCCCTGGTGTTCGACCAGGGCGAAAGAAACTGCCCAATCAGATAGCCATGCGCCCCGTGCAATTCCACGCCGGCAAAACCGCGGTCCGCCAACCGTTGCGCCACGGCGATATAGGCGGCGGCGACACGCGCGACCTCGCCGCCCGACATGACGTGGGGCACGGTCCAGCTCAAGGCGTCGGGCTGCGCGGACACCCCCATGGGGGATTTCGTCGGATGCCATAACTGCTGCCGGCCCGGATGCCATAATTGTCCCACCAGCAGGGCGCCCGCGCCGTGCACGGCCGCGGCGACCTGGCGAAAGCCCGCGTCGTTGCGGTCGTCAAAGCCGGTGACCACGGCCCCGTGGGCGATGGCTTCGGGGTCCACCGCGATGATTTCCGAGACGATCAAACCGGCGCCCCCCCGGGCCCGCTCAATCAAGTAGTTTTGCCATTGCTCCGTGATCCGGTTGCCTTGGGCGAAGTTCGTCAAGGTGGCGGGCACGGCGACCCGGTTGCGCACCTGCCGGGCGCCGATCCGCAAGGGCTGGAACAGGGCCGGATATGGGCTGGGCATTATGGCGGAATCCTATCTTACGGCGGGCGGGAATAAGCTAAGCTATCGAATGGGAGAGTAGCAAAAAGGAAGCCAAATGGCGTTTGATTTGATCCTGCGCAAGGCCCGCATCGCCGGCACCGCGCCCGATACGCCGCTCATGGACATGGCCATTCAGGGCGGGACCATCGCCGCCATCGAACCCGA
Organism: Alphaproteobacteria bacterium; assembly: GCA_046582595.1. Lineage (GTDB taxonomy): Bacteria > Pseudomonadota > Alphaproteobacteria. The sequence goes on from JAYGEB010000247.1 coordinate 2,898, forward strand.
TCTGGCGGCCGAGGGCAAGGAATGGGGCGTGGACGGCCGCCTGCTCTCCCCCGGCCTCGTCGAAACCCATATCCATTTGGACAAATCCCGCATCATGGACCGCTGTAGCGCCGCGCCCGACCGGGGTACGGACCATATGGCCCGCGTTGCCGCCGTGAAGCCCGGCTTCACCCAGGAAGACGTTTATGCCCGCGCCCAGGCGACGGTGGAACAATGCCTGGTCAATGGCACGACGCACATGCGCACCCATGTGGAGCTGGATCCGAACGTCGGCTTGCGCGGCTTCGAGGCCTTGAAGCAACTGGCCGGGGATTATCGCTGGGCCATCGATATCGAACTCTGTGTGTTTGCCCAGGAGGGCTGGACCAATGTGCCCGAGACGGACGCCAATATTGTCGCCGCCCTGCGCAATGGCGCCACCGTGGTCGGCGGCGCGCCAGGCTATGATCCCGATCACGGCGGCCAAATTCGCCGCATTTTCGAGCTGGCGCGGGAATTCGACGTGGACGTGGATATCCATCTCGATGTCGGGCCCACCACGGACGACATGGACATCCATCTGGTCTGCGAACTGACGGAACAATACGGCTGGGGCGGCCGGGTCGCCGTGGGCCACGGCACGAAATATTCCTGCCTGCCCCCCGGCCAGTTGCGGGATCTGGGCCAACGCCTGGCCGAAACGGGGGTTGCCGTGACGGTGCTGCCGGCCACGGATCTGTTCGTCATGGGCCGGCATCTCGATCACAGCGTGATCCGCGGCGTAACCGATGCCAATGCCCTGCTGGCCCAGGGCGTCAATTGTTCGCTCTCCACCAATAATGTCTTGAACCCGTTCACGCCGTTCGGCGATTGCTCCCTGGTGCGGATCGCCAACCTGTACGCCAACGTCGCCCAGCGCGGCGGCGGGGAGGAACTTTCCGATTGTTTGGAGATGCTGACCAACCGCTCCGCCAGGCTGCTGCGCCGGGACGATTATGGCCTTGAGGTGGGCAGGCCGGCGGATTTCGTGGTCTGGAACGCCAATAGCCCCGCCGAGGCCGTTGCCACAATCGCCCGGCCCCTGTATGGCTTCAAAAGGGGCCGGCAAACCTTCAGCCAAACCCTGCCCGAACTGCATCGGCCCTGAATTTGACCCGAAATAGGATGGTTGCGTGACAATCAAGGTTATCGGCGCCGGGTTCGGGCGCACCGGCACGTTGTCCATGAAGGGCGCGTTGGAACATTTGGGCCTGGGGCCGTGTTATCACATGCTCGAGGTTTTGAACCGGCCCGAATATGCCGACGCCTGGCATGATGCCGCCCAAGGCGGCGCGGCGGATTGGGACGCCATTTTTCGGGGCTATCAGGCAACGGTGGATTGGCCCGCCTGCCATTTCTGGGAACCGCTGGCGGCGCACTATCCCGAGGCCAAGGTGATCCTCACCGTCCGGGACGAGGAAGCCTGGTGGCAGAGCATGTCCAAGACCATTCTGCGCAATTTTCAAGACGACGACGAGACCCTCGATCCCGCCCGCCTGCGCATGCGGCGGATGACCCGGAACCTGATCGTCGAGGGTGTCTTCGGCGGTATCCTTGATGACCGCGGCCATGTGCTGGCCGCCTATCGCCGCAATATCGAACAGGTCACCGCCCGGCTGCCCAAGGAACGGCTGCTGGTCTTCGATGTAGCCCAGGGTTGGGAACCGCTGTGCGAATTCCTCGAATTGCCGGTGCCTTGCGAACCCTTCCCCCTGACCAACACGACCCAGGAATTCCTCCAGCGCATGGCCGATCGGAAAGCAAAGTCCGCCTAGGATTCCAGGCTCGGCAGGCGGTAGCGGTCTTCGGGGTCGTCCCAGCCCTTGAATTTTGGCGGGCGTTTTTCGGCGAAGGCGGCGCGGGATTCCATCAGGTCGGACTTGGCGCCATGGTCATGCAGGGCGGTGGCCAGATTTTCCATATTTGGGGTGATCGAGGGGCGCATCTGGCGCATGATGTGCACCGTGTTCACCCGCGAGGCGGGCGGCAGGGTCAATAGATGTTCGGCCATTTCAATGGCCGTGGGCAACAGGGCATCGGCCTCGACCACCCGGTTGAGAAAGCCGATTTCGTAAAACCTTTGCGCCGTGAAGCGGAAGCCCAGGGCCATCTCCATGGCCAGGGGGAAGGGCAGATTGGCGATATGACCGTGGTTATAGCCGCCCAGCAGCCAGCGCTTGGCTTCCGAGACCTCGAAGATGGCTTCGTGCACGGCGACACGCAGATCGGTCTGCTCCACCAGCATGAAACCGCCACCAAAGGCGAAGCCGTTGATGGCGGCGATCACCGGCTTTTCCAAGGCGCCGGACATGAAGGGGTTTTCCAATTTCAGGGGCCGGCCGCCCGGCGTTTTATGCTCCAGGGTCTCCTTCATATCCTCGCCGGCGCAAAAGCCCCGCCCGGTGCCGGTGAAGACCGCGACTTCCAGGCCGTCGTCCTCGCGGAATTCGGTCCAGGTGGCCGCCAGGCTCTCCCGCATTTCGGTATTCAGGGCATTCAGCCGCTCGGGCCGGTTCATTCTGATCACGAGGATTTGTCCGTGACGCTCCGTCTCGACGACAGCCATGTTGTTGTCTCCCAATCAATTTGACGTTGGCTGGCACAATAGCCGCCTTGAGACGGTTGCCCAAACATTCCGCGCCTGCCACCATGAAACAAATTACAGTTGGGAGAACGGGCCAATGGAATTCGGGGTTCATTTCGCATCCATCGTCTATCCGCAACCGGACCGGGCGGTGGAATTTTGCCGGGCCGCCGAGCGGGTCGGGTTTGATTTCGCCGTGGCGGTGGAGCATGTGGTCTTTCCCACCGACTACGCCTCGCGCTATCCCTATAACCCCAGCGGTAAATTGCCGGGCGATCACACGGGGCTATGGCCCGACCCCCTGGTCTGGATGACCCATGTGGCGGCCCGTACCGAGCGGATGCGCTTCATGACCGGGGTGCTGATCCTGCCGCAGCGCAATCCCGTGGTTCTGGCGAAGCAACTGGCGACCATGGATTACATGTCCGGCGGCCGCATGGAGCTGGGCATCGGCGTCGGCTGGTTGAGGGAGGAATTCGACGCCATCGGCGTGCCGTTCGAAGGCAGGGGCCGGCGCACGGACGAATATATCGAGGCCCTGCGCGTGCTGTGGACGGACGATGACGCCAGCTATGACGGGGAGTTCGTCAATTTCGCGGCCATAAGCTGCAACCCCAAACCGCCGCAAGGCAGCCTGCCGATCATTATCGGCGGCCATTCGGAAGCCGCCGCCCGGCGGGCCGGACGTTTGGGCGACGGCTAT
>JAYGEB010000295.1:0-13248 GCA_046582595.1 Alphaproteobacteria bacterium
GCTTCGGTCATGGCATTCACGCCGGCCTTGGCGGCGGCATAGGTGATGACGTCCTTGGAGGGCCGGATGGCGGCGGTGGAGGAGACGTTGATGATGCTGCCGCCGTCCGCCTCGATCATGCGCTGGCCCACGTTGGCGCACAGGCGGAAGGTGCCTTTCAGGTTCACATCCAGAACTTTGTCATACAAGGCTTCGCTGATATCCGCCGGCCTTCCATAATGGGGCGACATGCCGGCGTTGTTGACCAACACGTCGATCTTGCCGAAACGTTCATAGACCGCATCCACCAGACCGTCGACTTGATCCCAATAGCCCACATGGCAGGCATGCGCCATGGCCCGGCGGCCCAGCGCCTCGATCTCCTTCGCCGTGGCCGCGCAGCTTTCGATCTTGCGCGAGGTAATGACCAGATCGGCCCCGGCCTCGGCGAAAGCCAGGGCCATGGCCCGGCCCAGGCCCCGGCTGCCACCGGTGATCACCACCACCTTGCCGCTCATATCGATATGATTGCTGGCCATTTGACCTATCTCCTGAAATTTTTTCCTAAAATGCTGGCGCCATCTTAGCAAAATCATTGTTGGCGGGGGACTCAAAGCGTGAACATAACGTGATCGTTTGAGAATCATTGGTAACTTATTGAATTATAGTGATATTTTACCTTGATCCAGTCCGCATCTTATGATTCGTTCTTCCTGTCATGGGACTTTGGTATGATATGTGGCGAGGTCTGCGCCGGGCAATCGCACCCTGTTTGGGTTTTTGCGCGCTGTTTTATTTCGGCTACCACACGGTGCAGGGCGATAGAGGCATCATCGCCTATCTACGTCTGAGCGCGCAGTTGGAGCGGACCGAAATGGCCTTGCGGGACAGCGACCGCTCGCGCGAGGTTCTGGCCCGCCGGGTTATCTTGCTGCGGCCCGAGAACCTGGATCGGGATATGTTGGACCAACAAGCCCGGCACATCCTCGGCTTGGCCCATCCCGACGACATTGTGATTTACAGCAAATAATTTCCCCCATGACCGCCCAAGGCTGAATTCGGATTTCCCGCCAACGGCTTTCCGGACGTTCCCTGGATGCACGCCTTAACCTTTAATTAACCATAATCCAATTAACGTATAAATTCCCCTTGTATTACAATGGGTTTTGACGCTTCAATTGCGGCGAAGGCGTCCGTCGACATCAATCGCGAATGAGGCTGTCATGGCGAAAGCGGCGAAATCGAAGGCTACAGGTTCCAAGGTTTCGGGCGCAAAGACGTCGAAACCGCCCGTGCGGAGGCGCAAGGTCACCCCGCCGCCCCTGATCACGGAGGATAATATCGCCGACGTGCTGGGCTATTACCGGCAAATGCTGCTGATCCGCCGCTTTGAGGAAAAGGCCGGGCAGATGTATGGCATGGGCCTGATCGGCGGTTTCTGCCATCTCTACATTGGCCAGGAGGCGGTTGTCGTCGGCATGCAGGCAGCCATTGGCGCGGGCGATACGCAACTGACCAGTTATCGTGATCATGGCCATATGCTGACCTGCGGCATGGATGCCAAGGGTGTGATGGCGGAATTGACCGGGCGCATTGGCGGTTATTCCAAGGGCAAGGGCGGCTCCATGCATATGTTCAGCCGCGAGCAGGATTTCTTTGGCGGCCACGGCATTGTCGGCGCCCAGGTGCCGATCGGGGCCGGCCTGGCCTTTGCCCACAAATACCGTGGCAACGGCCGCATCTCCCTGACCTATTTCGGCGACGGCTCGGCCAACCAGGGGCAGGTCTATGAGAGTTTCAACATGGCGGCGCTGTGGCGATTGCCGGTCATCTTCATCATCGAGAACAACCAATATGCCATGGGCACGTCGCTGGGCCGGGCCTCGGCTCAGACGGAACTGTACCAGCGGGGCGAAAGCATGGGCATTTCCGGCGTCCAGGTCGACGGCATGGATGTGCTGGCGGTCAAGGCCGCCGGCGATGACGCCGTCAAATATGTGCGCGCCGGCAACGGCCCCCTATTGATGGAGATGAAGACCTACCGCTATCGCGGCCATTCCATGTCCGATCCGGCGAAATACCGCACCAAGGAAGAGGTGCAGCGGGTCCGGGCCGAACGCGACCCCATCGATCAGTTGCGGGAGAGGATGCTGGAGGGCGGTCTGGCGGACGAGGATGCCTTGAAGGCCCTGGACCGGGAGGTCAAGGATATCGTCACGGAGGCGGCGGAATTTGCCCAGAACAGTCCGGAACCCGATCCCTCCGAATTGTACAAAGATATCTTGCTGGAGGCCTAGGTCATGCCGGTCATCATCACCATGCCCGCCCTTTCGCCGACCATGACCGAGGGCACCGTCGCGACCTGGCTGGTCGCCGAAGGGGAAGCCGTCTCGCCCGGCGATATGATCGCCGAGATCGAGACCGACAAGGCCACCATGGAGGTGGAGGCCATCGATGAAGGCATCATGGGAAAAATTCTGGTTCCCGCCGGAACCGAGAATGTCGCCGTGAATACCCCCATCGCGATTTTGCTGCTGCCGGGCGAGGATGCCGCCGCCCTCGACGGCGTCGATATTGCCCCACCGCCGACCCCGCCGATGGAGCCCGAGGCCGCGCCTGCGGTTGCCCCGCAAGCAATGCCGGCCGTGGCCGCCGCCGCGCCGGCAGCGGAAATACCCGTTGAGGCGGAGGTGCCGCCAGGCACCGAAATGGCCGCGACCACGGTGCGGGATGCCTTGCGGGACGCCATGGCGGAGGAAATGCGCCGGGATGAAGATGTCTTTCTGCTGGGCGAGGAGGTCGCGGAATATCAAGGCGCCTATAAGATCAGCCAGGGCATGTTGGCGGAATTCGGCGACCGCCGGGTGATCGACACGCCGATCACCGAACATGGCTTTACCGGCATTGCCGTGGGCGCGGCCTTTGGCGGCTTGAAGCCGATCGTGGAGTTCATGACCTTCAACTTCGCCATGCAGGCCATCGACCACATCATCAATTCCGCCGCCAAGACCCTGTATATGTCGGGCGGCCAGATGGGCTGCCCCATCGTCTTTCGCGGCGCCAACGGCATCGCCTCCCGCGTGGGCGCGCAGCATTCCCAATGTTATGCCTCGTGGTATGCTCATTGTCCGGGCCTGAAGGTCGTGTCGCCCTATACGGCGGCCGATGCCAAGGGCCTGCTGAAAAGCGCCATCCGCGACCCCAATCCGGTGATCTTTCTGGAAAACGAGTTGATGTACGGCCATACCTTCGATGTGCCGGTGCTGGACGATTTCACCGTGCCCATCGGCAAGGCGCGGGTCGCCCGGGCGGGCAGCGATGTCACCATCGTGGCTTTTTCCATCTCGGTCGGCTGGGCGCTGGAGGCGGCCGAGCTTTTGGCGGCCGAGGGAATTTCGGCGGAGGTGATCGATCTGCGCTCCCTGCGGCCCCTCGATATGCCGACCCTGTTGCGGTCCGTGGCCAAGACCAACCGCTGCGTCACGGTGGAGGAAGGCTGGCTGGCCTGCGGCATTGGCGCGGAGCTGTCCGCCAGCCTGATGGAGCAGGCCTTTGATGATCTGGACGCGCCGGTAACGCGGGTGGGTGGCGCGGACGTGCCCATGCCTTATGCCGCCAATCTGGAACAACTGGCCCTGCCAAACGCCGCCGCCATCGCCGCCGCCGCCAAGGCCGTCTGCTACCGCTAGTTTTCCAGGCAAGCCTAAAAAACGGGAATATGAGCCATGCCCATAATCATCACCATGCCCGCCCTTTCGCCCACCATGACCGAAGGCACCTTGGCCAAATGGATCATGCAAGAGGGCGATCAGGTGCGCTCCGGCGACATGCTGGCGGAGATCGAGACCGACAAGGCCACGATGGAGGTGGAGGCCATCGACGAAGGCATCCTGGCCCGCATCCTGGTGCCTGAAGGCACCGAAGGCGTCGCGGTGAACGCGCCCATCGCCATTCTGCTGGAAGAGGGCGAGGACGCCTCGGCCCTTGACGCGGCGGTTGCCGCCGCCGCTTCCACGGCTTCCCCGGCGGCGCCGGCGCCGGTGGAGGAAACCCCGCCCGCGGCGCCCGCACAAACACCGGCGGTGGCATCAACGCCCGCGCCCGCCGCACCCAGTGGCGGCCGCATCGTGGCCTCGCCCCTGGCCAAGCGCATGGCCGCCCAGGCCGGCCTGGACCTGGCCGCCTTGTCGGGCAGTGGACCGCGGGGCCGCATTGTTAAAGCCGATATCGAAGCCGCCATCGCCGCCGGCGGCGCGCCCGCCATGCCCGCGCCGGCAGCCGCGCCTGGGCCTGGGCCTTCCCTGGCGCCGGCGCCGTCCGATGGCGACTACGAGTTGGAAAAACTCTCCACCATGCGCAAGACCATCGCACGGCGCATGAGCGAGTCCAAGCAACAGGCGCCGCATTTCTATCTGACCATGGATTGCGAACTGGACGCGCTGCTGGCCCTGCGCCAGGAACTGAACGAGGGGGCGGACGGCGCCTTCAAGCTGTCGGTCAACGACCTGGTGATCAAGGCCGCCGCCGTGGCCCTGATGAAGGTGCCCGACGCCAACGTGGGGTATTCCGAGGAAGGCATCCGGCGCTACAAGAACGCCGATATTTCCGTCGCCGTGGCCTCTGAAAAAGGCCTGATCACACCGATTATCCGCAACGCCAATGGCAAGGGGCTGGAGGCCATATCCAGGGAGATGCGCGAACTGGCGCAAAAGGCCAATGACGGCAAGCTGATGCCGGAGGATTATCAGGGCGGCAGCTTCTCAATCTCCAACCTCGGCATGTTCGGCGTGAAGCAATTCGACGCGGTGATCAATATGCCCCAGGCCTGCATCCTCGCCGTGGGCGCGGGCGAACCGCGCGCCGTGGTCAAGGACGGCGCCCTGGCCATCGCCACGGTGATGTCGGTGACCGTCTCGGTCGATCACCGGGCGGTCGATGGCGCCACCGGCGCCCGCTTCCTGGCGGCCTTCAAGGGGCTGATCCAGGATCCCATGACCATGTTGCTATAGTCCATTTTGCCCTAGGGGGACAAACAATGGCGGGACAGGAATTTGATCTGGTGGTCATCGGCACCGGGCCGGGGGGCTATGTGGCGGCGATCCGGGCGGCGCAATTGGGGCTGTCCGTGGCGGTGGTGGAGCGGGAGAACCTGGGCGGCATATGCCTGAACTGGGGTTGTATCCCGACCAAGGCGCTGTTGCGCTCGGCCGAGGTCTATCACCTGGCAAAAACCGCCGGCGATTTTGGCCTCAAGATCAAGGATATCGAGATCGATATCGACGCCATCGTCAAGCGCAGCCGCGACGTCGCCAAACAACTAACCGGCGGCGTCGGCCATTTGCTGAAGAAGAACAAGGTCGAGATTTTGCAAGGTCACGCCCGCCTGCTGGGCAAGGGCCGTATCGCCGTCGAGGTGGACGGCAGGGTGGTCATGGAGCTCGGCGCCACGCATATCATCCTGGCCACCGGCGCCCGCGCCCGCGACCTGCCGGGCATGGAGGCGGACGGCAAACAAATCTGGAACTACCGCCATGCCCTGGTCGCCGACAGCGTGCCGAAGCGGCTTCTGGTGGTCGGCTCGGGGGCCATCGGGATCGAATTCGCCTCGTTCTTCAACACCCTTGGATCAGAGGTCACGGTGGTCGAGGTGCTGGAGCGGGTGCTGCCGGTGGAGGACGAGGAAATCTCCGCCCTCGCCCACAAGGCCTTCGAGGCCCAAGGCATGCGCATTCTGACCGGCGTAAAGGTCAAGGGCCTGAAAAAGGCCGCCGCCTCTGTCACTGCATCCATCGAAACCTCCTATGGCAAGACCGAGACCATTGTCGCCGACCGGGTCATCATGGCCGTGGGCATTGTCGGCAATGTGGAGGATCTGGGTCTGGAAAACACCGCAGTCAAGGTGGAGCGGAGCCATGTGGAGGTGGATCAATGGCTGCACACCGGAGAGCCGGGCCTGTACGCCATTGGTGATTTGACCGCGCCGCCGTGGCTGGCGCACAAAGCCTCCCACGAAGGGGTGATCTGCGTGGAGAAAATCGCCGGCGTGGCGGATGTGCATCCGCTCGACGCCATGAACATACCCGGCTGCACCTATTGCCAGCCGCAGGTTGCCTCGGTCGGTTATTCGGAGGCGGCGGCCAAGGCGGCGGGGCACAAGGTCCGTGTTGGCCGCTTCCCCTTCCTGGCCAACGGCAAGGCCATCGCTCTCGGCGATCCCGAGGGCATGATCAAGACCGTGTTCGATGCGGCAAGCGGCGAATTGCTGGGCGCCCACATGATCGGGCCGGAAGTCACGGAGCTGATCCAGGGCTATACGGTGGCCCGCGCCATGGAAACCACGGAAGCCGAATTGCTGCATACCGTCTTTCCCCATCCGACCCTGTCCGAGGCCATGCATGAATCGGTCCTTGACGCCATGGGCCGGGTCATCCATTTCTAAGCTATAGGTAATTGGAAACGAGCCACGGCCATGGCCAACATTGATAGTTCCCCGCGCCAATGGCGCCATCCGGAAAAGCGTAATCGCCCGGATAATCCGCCACGCCGCAAGCCGCCCTGGATCAGGGTCAAGGCGCCCAATTCTCCGGCTTATTTCGAGACCCGCGATCTCATGCGCCGCCACAACCTGCACACGGTGTGCGAGGAGGCCGCCTGCCCGAATATCGGCGAATGCTGGAGCCGGAAGCACGCCACCATGATGATCATGGGCGATACCTGCACCCGGGCCTGCGCCTTTTGCAATGTGAAGACCGGCCTGCCGAACCCGTTGGATCCCGAGGAGCCCGAGAATGTGGCCAGGGCGGTGAAAACCCTTGGCCTGCGCCATATCGTGATTACCTCCGTGGACCGCGATGATCTGGCCGACGGTGGCGCCGGGCATTTCGCCGAGGTCATCGGGCGCACGCGGGAGTTGGCGCCCGGCACCACGATCGAAGTGTTGACGCCGGATTTTCTGGGCAAGAAGGGCGCGTTGGAGGTGGTGGTGGCGGCGCGGCCGGACGTCTTCAATCACAATCTGGAAACCGTGCCCGGCCTTTATCCCCGGGTCCGTCCCGGCGCGCGCTACTTTGCCTCGCTGCAATTGCTGGCCAAGACCAAGGAACTGGACGGCAATATATTTACCAAGTCCGGCATCATGGTCGGCCTGGGCGAGGATCGCCAGGCGGTACACCAGGTGATGGATGACCTGCGGGCGGCGGATGTGGATTTCCTGACCATCGGGCAATACCTGCAACCAACCCCGAAACATCACCCGGTGATCGACTTCATCACGCCCGAGCAGTTTGCCGCTTATGAACGGGCCGCCCGCGGCAAGGGGTTTCTGCTGGTGGCGGCGAGCCCCCTGACCCGTTCGTCCTATCACGCCGACCGGGATTTCGCCGCGCTCCGTCAGCGCCGCCGGGATCTGGCCTGAAGCCATGCCGACCCACGCCGAGCGAAAAATCCTGCCCTATACGCCGGGACAGATGTTCGATCTGGTGGCCGATATTGAACGCTATCCGGAATTCCTGCCCTGGTGCGTCGCCTGCCGCGTCACCAAAACCGACGGCCCGGTCATCTGGGGCGATCTGATGGTCGGCTTCAAGGTCTTCCGCGAGACCTTCACCTCCAAGGTCACCTTGCATGCCCCCGGCGGCATCGATGTGGAATACATCAACGGCCCGTTCCGCTATTTGAACAACCATTGGAAATTCCATCCGGTGGATGGCGGCGCCGGCACCGAGATCGATTTTTTCATCGATTTTGAATTCCGCTCCCGCCTGCTGCAAATGGTGGCGACGACGGTCTTCAACGAGGCGGTACGCCGCATGGTCGGCGCCTTTGAAATCAGGGCCGACGCCATCTACGGACAACCGCCCCCCGAGGCAGTCCTGTCCGATCCGGCTTAGGCGCATATCGAGACCGAGAAATCCCGCGATACATTTCGGTGCCAATACATGCGACAATATTTCGGAAATTCTTATGGACAAATTTCATAAATAATTATAAATCGTCACGAAATATCAATAGGTTGATATGACAAAGCGACGGACATACGAACGGACACATCCTTGGCTGACGTTCGAAATCGACCTGCGTCGTTTTAGCAGCGATATTTGGATGAGACTTGGCGCTTGTGCATCGAAGTGCACTCACATCGCGGGTGCGCCTCTGTCTCCGGAAGTGGAAAAGCGGCTCAACAGGATGTATTTGGTGCGCGGCGCGTTCGCGACGACGGCTATTGAAGGCAATACCCTGACGGAAGACGAGGTAAACCGCCATTTACAGGGCGAACTGTTCCTTCCGCCGTCTCGTCGGTATTTGGGGCGGGAAATCGACAATGTTGTCGATGCCTTTAACACATTGACCGAAAGAATTCGGCTTGATGGCACGGCTCGGATCAGCCCGGAATTGATTCGCTGGATGAACGGAAAAGTACTGGAGGGTTTGCAGGTTGATGAAGGTGTCGTTCCCGGTGAATTTTCGAAGGCGCCCCTGGTGGTCGGGCGTTACCGATGTGCGCCGCCAGAAGACCGGTCATTTCTAATTGCGCGCTTATGCAAGACGCTAAACGAATTTCCCGTGGATAAGGAACACGCCACGGCCTACGCAATTCTCAAAGCAATTTTCGCCCATTTATACCTGGTTTGGATTCATCCCTTTGGCGACGGCAATGGCCGGACGGCGCGATTGCTTGAATTCCATATCCTGACGGCGGCCAGCCTGCCCTATCCTGTGACGCATCTTTTAAGTAATTATTACAATTTCACGCGCAGTGAATATTACCGCCATCTCGATCAGGCAAGCGGTGCTAAATATGGCCACATTGCATTCTTTGACTATGCCGTCGAAGGGTTGCGGGACGGCTTGCTCGAACAAATTGAAGAAATCAGAAAACAACAGATTTCAGTATCATGGGTGAATTTTGTTCATGAATTTTTTGAGCAATCGGTTTCCAAAGCCGACAGGCGAAGAAGAATGGTGGTGTTGGCGTTGACCGAGCATGGTCCCGCAGCAGCCCGTCGGATACCGCAACTCACACCGGCATTGACATCAGAGTATCATGACAAGTCGTTACGAACCGTATCCCGCGATATTAATGCATTGCTCGACGCCGAATTGATCATCAGGGCTGGCGACCGCATCGAGGCCAATACAAGCATGATCGAGGCATTCCTGCCGTGGCGGAATTTAGCCGGCGGGGAATAGCGGCGTTTCGTTTAAGGCAATTGCAGGACCACGAAATTATGGACTCCGTGGATGATGGCGGGCACCCATAGGCTACCGGAATATTCGTAGATCCAGGCCAGGAACAAAAACAACGCGAACAGGCCGGGCAGGGCGCCCAGGTCGAAATGCATGACGGCATGGGCCACGGCGGCCAAGCCGGCGGCGTTCCAGAGGCCGAAACGCCGGCGCAGCCAGCCGAACAGCAGGCCGCGAAAGACGATTTCCTCCATCAGCGGCGATATTACGGCGATGCCCAGGACCATGGTCAGAAAGTAGACGGGCTGGCTTAGGGCCTGGTCGGGCGAAAGCGGCAGGGTGGGACCGGCGGTCGGGCCCAGAATTGGCCGGGTCAGGGCGGTAATCAGCATCAGCGCGGGGACGGAAAATATTCCCAAGGCGGCGGCCCGAAACAGCCACCGCCGTTCGGTCCAGGTAAAACCCAGGCCCGCCCAGCCATCCCTTTCGCGCCAGACGGCGGCGAACCAGATCCAGATGATGGCGGCAAGACCGGGCAGAACAATATAGGCCAGCAACAAGGCCGTTGGCCCAATCTGATCCATCGGGCCCAGCACCCGCCGCCCCATCAAGGCAACGCCGACTTGGATCACGATGGCGCCGATGACGGCAAGGCGCATATCGCGGGTATCCAGGCTGGGCGGCATGGCGCTACCCGAGCGCCCGCGAGAGCATTTCCAAGGCCGTGCGGATGGTCGCCTCCCGGATACCGGCACGGCCTAGATCGCCATAGCGTTGGGCCCGGTGCAGGGTCGTCCCGCCGCGCCGGGCGCAGGCCAGATGCACCAGGCCCACGGGTTTCCCGGGCGTGCCGCCGCCCGGTCCCGCCACCCCGGTCACGGCCACGGCCAGGTCCGCCTCCGAATGCACGATGGCGCCTTCCGCCATGGCCCGGGCCACCGCTTCCGAGACCGCGCCGTGGCTTTCGATCAAGGCCAGGGGGACATCCAGCATGGTATTTTTGGCCTGGTTTGAATAGGTCACGAAACCGCGCTCCACCACGTCGGAGGAACCGGCAATTTCCGTCAGGCAGCCGGCGATCAGACCGCCCGTGCAAGATTCAGCCGTCGCCACCATGAGGCCACCCTCGCGGCACGCCCGCAGCAGCGCCTCCGCCCGGGCGGTCAAATCATCCGGGAACATCAGTATTTCGCCATGATCTGTTCGGCGAATTCCTTGAAGTTTGACCGGGCCACGGCGATCGGCGGCAGCAGGGCGACTTCGCGCAAGCCGGCGTTTTCCAGTTCCCGCAGGCGGGAAATAATCTCGTCCGGCGCGCCCACCAGTCCACCCGACGCCTTGATCATCGCCGGCGTGATAAAGCGCCGTTCGGCGGGCGGCAGCAGGGCGCAATGGCCGGTGTGCAGAATTTGATGGCGGCGCTCGATGGGCATTTCACGCTCCACATAGGCTTTGTAGTCTTCCCAGAGGCCCCGTACCTCGGCCGGAATAAAACCGTCATTGCCGCGCTGACGGTAGATTTCGTACCAGAAATGCATCGAAGAGATGACCTGCGCGCCGGTCTCCTCGATCACCCTTTCGGACGTCAAGTCCTCGCCTGGCCGCAAGATACAGGCGAAGGTCAGAACCGAGGCGTGAAAATCGTCGCCGACCGCCCGCCCCGCCTCTTCCGCGCCGCGCCGGATGCGGCCGAGGTTCTTGGCCAACTGGCCATGGCGTTCATTGCCGGCGCCGATCCGGCCATCGCCGTAGGCACCCGCCGCCGCCAGCGCCTTGGGCCCATTCGCGGCGACATAGATCGGAACCTTGTGTTCGGTGTTGATGCATTCCAGTTCCCGGTCCAGGAATTTGATCGGCTTGCCCTGGTATTCCACTTCTTCCCCCCCCAGCAGGCCGCGCACCACGCGAAGGTAGTCGCGGAAGGCGGACGGCGGCATGGGATTTTGTCCCATGACGCGCATGGCGGTGTGCCCGGTGCCAATGCCCAGAAACACCCGGCCCGGCGCGATACGGTTGATGGAGGCGATGGAATGGGCCGTGACCGGGGCCAGCCGGGTGCCGGCGATGGCCACGCCGGTGCCTAGCCGCAGGGTCGTGGTGTGGTGCGCCGCCAGGGCCATGGTCGCGTAACAATCCGACCAAATCATCTGGGAATCCGGCACCCAGCCGGCGTCATAGCCCAGTTCCTCCAAATAGGGGAAGATGCGCCAATCATCGATCTTGGTTGCCACCATGCCGCCGAATTTCATTTTTTCCGTCCTTCCCTCAATACCAATAGCGAAACGCCGCGATAGCCCCCAAGCCGTACAACGCGGCTAGCACATCATCCAGCATGATGCCGAGACCGCCGCCGACCCGGCGGTCGGCCCAACCGGCTGGCCAGGGTTTTGTAATATCGCACAGCCGGAACAACAAGAAGCCGGCAAGATAATATGCCGGATCCAGGGGCGCGGCGATCAGCACCAGCCATTGCCCGGCCACTTCGTCGATCACCACCACGCCGGGATCCTTGCCGCCACCGGCGTTCTCGTAGACATCTGCCGCCCAGCATCCCAGGGCGAAGACAACCACCGTCGCCGCCGCCAGCGCCGGGGCGCCGCCGATATGGACGATGGCCCAGGCCAGGGGCAGGGCGGCCAGTGAACCCCAGGTGCCCGGCGCCGGGCGCAGCAGACCGACGCCGAACCAGGTGGCCAACCAACACGCCGGGTGGCTTGGGGGCAGGGCGGTTCTGGGCCGTGGGCCGGTCATTCAGATCGGCAGCCGGACCGTGGCGGTGGCTTGCGCGGCGATGCCTTCATTGCGGCCGGTGAAGCCCAAGCGCTCCGTCGTCGTTGCCTTGATGCCAACCCGGTTGCCGGCCAGGCCCGTGATTTCGGCCAGACGGGATGCCATGGCCTCGTGGTGCGGGGTAATTTTCGGGGCCTCACAAATAATTGTCAGGTCCAGATGGGCCAGCCGGCCGCCCAGGGCGTGTACGCGATCCACGGCAAATGCGACGAAGCGGGCGGAATCCGCATCGCGCCATTGCGCCTCGCCGGGGGGGAAGTGACGGCCAATGTCGCCATCGCCGATGGCGCCCAATATGGCGTCGGTGACCGCATGCAAGGCGACGTCGGCATCGCTGTGACCGGCCAATCGCGCGGTATGAGGGATATCGACGCCGCACAGGCGGACCGTTCCGCCCGGCGCGAAACGGTGCACATCGAAACCCTGTCCCACCCGCATGTCGAACAGCCGCGCCTGATGGGCGGCATCGGCGCGCGCCAGGTCCCCGGCCGTGGTGATTTTGAAATTTTCCGCCGCGCCCGCGACCAGGGCCACGTCCAGACCGGCGGCGCGGGCGATCGAGGCGTCGTCGGTATGGCCGCCCTCCGGCGCCGCCGACTCGTGCGCCGCCAGAATGGCCCGATAGTCAAAACCCTGGGGCGTCTGGGCCTGCCACAAACCATCGCGGGCCACTTCGCCATCAATCAATACGCCCGCGCCATGCTTCAGGCTATCGACCACGGGCACGGCGGCTATGGCGCCGGTATGTTCATGCAGCGCGTCCAGCACATTGCCGATCACGGCGCCGGAGACGAAGGGCCGGGCGCCGTCATGGATCAATACCTGGTCAGGGTTCAGATCGTTCAGGCCCCGCAGACCATGCAGGACCGACTGCCGCCGGCTGTCGCCGCCGATGACGGGCGGCAAGACCTGCAAACCCTGTGCGGCGGTTTCATAGAGTTCACGGTCTTCATCGCGGATAACGGCGGCCACGGCGTTAACGGCGGGATGATGGCAAAAAGCCAGCAACGCATGACGCAGCACGGGGATGCCGGCCAGGCTCTGAAATTGCTTGGCCACCGCGCCGCCCATGCGTTCACCGCGTCCCCCCGCGACCACCAATGCGGCGATGACCTTTTGTCCCGTAACGTTCATGACGGCAACTTAACATGCCTTCCATCACGGCGCTGTGGCAATCGGGGGTTGGCCGCGGCGTGGCCTGTGATATTAACGCCGCTACGTTTTACGATGGGGCGGATAGATGGCGAGGGTTGAGATAGAGTTGGAGGACCGGGCGGCGGGGCGGATTGCTTG
>JAYGEB010000341.1:0-8314 GCA_046582595.1 Alphaproteobacteria bacterium
CGACCGCCACCGCGCCGATGCGGGTGACCGCCGTACCCGCCGCCGCAGCCGCCGCCCCGACACGGTTTTCATCCTCGGGCCGCGCGGTGAACAGCAATTCGTAGTCATCGCCGGCCGTGACCGCCACTTCGGCGCCGCCGCACAGGTCCGCCAGGGGAGACAATGGCACCTTCGCCAGTTCGATCACCATGCGGGCCGACGATTGCGCCGCCAAATGACCCAAATCGGCAATCAAGCCATCCGAGACATCGATACAAGCGCTGGCCAGGCCGCGCAGGGATTGCCCCAAGGCCAGGCGTGGCGCCGGCCGACGGTATCTGCCGATGGCCACCCGCCGCTCGGGGGCCGCCCCGGCCGCCAGGCCGTCACGCAGGATCCGCAAACCAATGCCGGCACCGCCAATTTGTCCGGAGACGAAAACAAAATCGCCGGGCCGCGCCCCATTGCGGCGCAAGGCGCTGCCCGCGGGCAATTCGCCAATGGCGGTCATGGACAGACTCAACGGCCCGTCCGTGGCGACGGTATCACCGCCCAAAAGAGCTATCCCATGCGCCGCCTGGGCCTGGCCCAAGCCGGCCGCGAAGGCGGCGATCCACGCTTCACCCAA
Source organism: Alphaproteobacteria bacterium (assembly GCA_046582595.1). Classification (GTDB taxonomy): domain Bacteria; phylum Pseudomonadota; class Alphaproteobacteria. The sequence continues at coordinate 608 of JAYGEB010000341.1, forward strand.
ATCACGGGGCCAGGCGGCCGTCATCAGATAGCCGACGCCCTTGGCCCCCATGGCGGCAAGGTCGGAAAGGTTTACCGCCAAAAGTTTCGCGGCAACATCGGGCGCCGGGTCATCGGGCAGAAAATGCACGCCGGCGATCATGGCATCCGCCGTGAAAACCAGTTGCTGGCCCGGCGCCGGCATCAACACGGCCGCATCATCGCCCAGGCCGAAAGCGCCGGGCCCAGCCAGGGGCGCGAAATAACGCGCGATCAGATCGAATTCCCCCAAGCCGGCGTTCTGGCCAGGGTTCGGATCAGCGGGACCTTGCGCGCTCATTCCTGTGTTCCAGGACCTCTTCGCCACGCAGCTTGCCCGCCACTTCCTGCAGGATGCCATTGATGAAACCGCGCTCGTCGCCGTCATAGAAGGCTTTGGTGATTTCCACATATTCGTTGATGATCACCGCCACGGGCACGTCCGGGCGATGGCGCATTTCATAAGCCGCGGAACACAATACCTTGGCCAGGATCTGGTCCAGCCGGGCATATTTCCAGCGCGCCGGCAATACCCCGTCCAGAATGGCCACCAGGCTGTCGTGATGGCGGCAGGCGCCGCGCACCAGATCGGAAAACATATCGTTATCGACTTCGGCATAGGCATCTTCGGGAAATTCAGCGCCTGGCCGGTGGGTCAGGAATTCGATGATGGTATCCTCGACATCACTTCCGTCGGCAATCTGGCCGCCAAGGGCTAATTGATACAGCGCTTGGACAGCCGCCAGACGGGAAGCCCGGCGCCGGGCGCCGGGGACCGGTTTTCCAGCTCCATCATCTGGATCGCTGTCCCGGCTCATCGCGGAAAGTATCCGAACTGACGTTTAATCTCGATCATGCGCAACGCGGCGTTGGCGACGGCGCCGCCTTTGTTCAATTGATCCGCCGCGGCCCGCGCCCAAGCCTGTTCCTGGGTCTCCACGGTCAGGACGCCAAATCCGAGCGCGATGGAAAATTCCAACGAAAGATCCATCAGGCCCCGGGCGCATTCACCACAGACATAGTCATAATGGCTGGTCTCGCCCCGGATTACACAACCCAGGGCCAGATAGCCGTCGTACCGCCGCCGCCCGCCGACCAATTCCATGGCCTTGATGTTCATGCGGATGGCGGCCGGCAATTCAAAGGCGCCGGGGACTTCCAAACGGTCATAAGTGGCGCCCGCCGCCTCTAGGGCGGCCATGGCGCCCATGGCCAATTCGTCGGCGATATCGCCGTAGAACCGGGCCTCCACGATCAGGACATGGGGTACGTCAATCATGCGCGGTTACATATCCTTGATTGGGATGCGGCGGGACCCCGTGATGGTCAGGCCGTAGCCTTCGATGCCGACGATGTCATATTCGGAATTGGTTAAAAGTTCCATCTCGCGGACACCAAGATCAAACAAAATCTGCGCCCCGATGCCATAGTCGCGCAATTCCACCCGGCGCGGCACATCTTCGCCGGCCTTGCGGCGGATCTTGTCGGAGACGGCGGTGGGCAGCGCCTCGCGGATCATCACCACCACGCCCCGCTCCTCGGCGGCGATCAGCTTCATGGCGGCTTGCAACAGGCCCGCCTTGCCCGCCTTGTCGCCAAGGGCATCGCTCAACACGTCCAGGGCGTGCATGCGCACGGGCACCGGTCCCGGCTTGGTCACATCGCCCTTCACCAGGGCGATATGTTCGGAATAGGCGATCTTGTTGACATAAACAATGGCGCGGAATTTACCGCCGTAATGGCTGTCCAATTCCGCCTCGGCGCGGCGTTCCACATAAGTCTCCGAGCGCCGGCGGTATTCGATCAGGTCGGCGATGGTGCCGATTTTTAAACCATGAAACTGGGCGAATTTGATCAGATCCGGCATCCGCGCCATGGTGCCGTCGTCGTTCATGATCTCGCAAATCACGCCGGCGGGCGGCAGCCCGGACAGGTTGGCGATATCCACCGCCGCCTCCGTGTGGCCCGCCCGCACCAGGACGCCGCCGTCGCGGGCCAGCAAGGGAAAGATATGGCCCGGCGTGGCGATATTGGTGGCGTCGCTATCGGGATCAATGGCGACGGCGATGGTGCGGGCCCGGTCGGCGGCGGAAATGCCGGTGGAGATGCCGTGGCGCGCCTCGATCGAGACCGTGAACGCCGTGCCGTGACGGGATTCATTGCGCTGCGCCATCAAGGGCAGGCCAAGTTTTTGCACCCGTTCGCCGTTCAGGGACAGACAGATCAGGCCGCGGCCGTAGCGGGCCATGAAATTGATCGTCTCCGGCGTCGCCATGGAGGCCGGAATAACCAGATCGCCCTCGTTCTCCCGGCTTTCATCATCAACCAGAATGAACAGTTTGCCCTTGCGGGCATCTTCAATTATGTCCTCGATACTCGAAAGAAAGCTGTCGTGTTCCGTAATAACGTCGCTCACAATGTCTCCTTTTGCGCCAACCGCGCCACATAGCGCGCCAGCACGTCGATTTCCAGGTTGACCCGGTCGCCGGTTTCGGACGTGCCGAAAGTCGTCATTTCCTGGGTGTGGGGAATAATATTGATACCAAAGCCGCCTTCGTCCACCTCATTGACCGTCAGGGACACACCGTCCAAACACACGGATCCCTTGGGCGCGATAAAGGGTGCCAAATCTTCGCCCAAGGTGAAGCGAAAGCGCAGGCTGTCTCCATCTTTCTGAATGCGGGCAATTTCGACCACCCCATCCACATGGCCGGAGACGATATGCCCGCCCAATTCGTCCCCCACCTTCAAGGCCCGCTCCAAATTGACGGAGGTGCCGGCGCCCCAATCGCCCAGATTGCTGCACGCCAAGGTTTCCGCCGAAGCGGTGACGGAAAACCACCCCGCCGCCTTATCGACCACGGTCAGGCAAACCCCCGAACAACAGATCGAGGCGCCGATAGCGATGCCCGCCGTGTCGTACGCCGTGGCGATGACGAACTTCGTATCGCCGGCGGGCTCGGCTTCCTTGATGCGGCCGATATCTGTGACAATGCCTGTAAACATACCCTTTATTACGCCTGATGGACGTAGCTTTCCAGTACATCATCCCCCAGCACTTCAATCTCTTCCCGCCGGAAACGCGGCATTTCGTCCAGGACCGGCAATCCCATGGCGCCAAATGCCGCCAGGCCGTCGCCACCGATTACCCCAGGCGCGCGGAACCAGGCCAGCCGGTCAACCACTCCCGCCGCCAGGAACGCCGTCGCCACGGTGCCGCCGCCCTCCACCAGCAGCCGGGTGATGCCCCGTCCCGCCAAGGCCGCCAAGGCGGCGGCAAGGTCGATCCGGCCATCGTCATTCCGTCGCACGGGGATAATTTCCGCGCCCAGATCCGCCAAATCCGGGCTTTGTTGGCCAAGCCCCGTTACCAGCCACAAGGGCCGGAGCCGCGCTCCCGAGGCGAGACGGCTGCCGGGCGGCAGCCGCAGCCGGCTATCCAACACCACGCGGACCGGAGATTGCGCCGTCATGCCCGGCAGACGGCAGGTCAATTCGGGATCGTCCGCCAGGGCGGTGGCGATACCGACCAGGACCGCGTCATGCCCGGCGCGCAGTAAATGGCCACGGGCGCGCGCCGCTGACCCCGTGATCCATTGGCTTTCGCCTTTCGGGGTGGCGATGCGGCCATCCAGGGTCGTGGCCACCTTCAAGGTCACCATGGGCCGGTGCTTTTGGAGGCGGCAAAGATAGCCCCTATTCTGCTCGATGGCCGCCGCCTGCCCGGCCCAATCGACATCGATCCCGGCCTTGGTCAGCATTTCCCCGCCCCGGCCATCGACGCGCGGGTCGGGATCGGGCGCGGCGATAACGACCCTGGCGACGCCGGCATCGATCAACGCCTGGGCGCAGGGTGGGGTTTGGCCATGATGGGCGCAGGGTTCCAAGGTGACGAAAGCGGTGGCGTTCCTGGCCCTGGAGCCGGCCTGTTCCAAGGCCGCGGCCTCGCCATGCGGGCGGCCGCCCGGTTGGGTCCAGCCGCGGCCGACGATCAGGTCATCGCGCACCAGAACGCAACCGACCGAGGGATTGGGCCAGACATTGCCCAGGCCACGGCCCGCCAGGGCCAGGGCAAGACCTAGGTAATCAGTGTCGGAACGTTGCCCGTGCGGCGCATCAATCGTCTTCAAGCTCCTCCTGGCCGCTGATCTGGCCGACGAAATCCTCGAAATCGCGGGCCTCGCGGAAATTCCTATAGACGGAGGCGAAGCGCACATAGGCGACCGGGTCCAGGTTGGACAACGCCTCCATGACCAGTTCGCCCACGGCGTCCGAGCGGATCTCGTTTTCGCCGGAACTTTCCAGACGGCGCTGGATACCGTTCACGACGCGCTCGATCCGCTCTTCGTCCACCGGCCGTTTGCGGCAGGCCAATTGGATGGAGCGGATCAACTTGTCCCTTTCGAAGGCAACCCGTTGGCCGTTCTTTTTCAGGATCATCAAATCCCGCAACTGCACCCGCTCGAAGGTGGTAAAGCGCGAGCCGCAGTCGGCGCAAAAGCGCCGCCGCCGGATCGCCACGTTGTCCTCTGTGGGGCGGGAATCTTTTACCTGGGTGTCATTATGTCCGCAAAATGGGCAGCGCATCGGTGTTCATCATCCTCGTTCGAAGAGCCTCAAATCTCGTAAATGGGAAACGCCGCGCACAGGGCCTCGACCTCCGCGCGCGCCTTGGCTTCCACTTGTCCGTTGCCGGCCTCGCCATTGCCGGCCAAGCCGTCCAGAACATCGGCGATCAGGCGGCCCACGGTCTCGAATTCAGCGACGCCAAAACCACGGGTCGTCGCCGCCGGCGTGCCAAGGCGCACACCGGAGGTGACGGCGGGCTTTTCCGGATCGAATGGAATGCCATTCTTGTTGCAGGTCATCGCCGCCCGCTCCAATGCCGCCTCGGCGACATTGCCGGTCAGGCCCTTGGGACGCAGATCGACCAGCATCAGGTGGGTATCGGTACCGCCCGACACGATATCCAGGCCCCGCTCCCGCAAGACCGCCGCCAGCGCCCTGGCGTTTTCTACCACCGCATGGGCATAGAGCTTGAACTCGGGCGTCAGCGCCTCGCCAAGGGCGACCGCCTTGGCGGCGATCACATGCATCAGGGGGCCGCCCTGCAAGCCCGGAAAAACCGCCGAATTGATCTTCTTGGCCAGCGCTTCGTCATTGGTCAAGACCATGCCGCCGCGGGCGCCGCGCAGGGTCTTGTGGGTCGTGGTGGTGACCACATCGGCATGCGGTAGGGGCGAGGGATGGCTGCCGCCGGCCACCAAGCCGGCAAAATGGGCCATATCGACCATCAATTTGGCCCCAACCTCATCGGCGATGCGGCGGAAAGCGGCGAAATCAAGCACGCGGGGATAGGCCGAACCGCCGGCAACAATCAATTTCGGCCGATGTTCTCTTGCCAGCCGCCCGACCTCGTCGAAATCGACACGGGCATCCTGCAAGCGCACGCCGTATTGGATGGCGTTGAACCATTTGCCCGATTGGTTGGGCGGCGCGCCATGGGTCAGGTGGCCGCCGGCGGCGAGGGACATGCCCATCACCGTATCGCCCGGCCGCAGCAAGGCCATGAAAACCGCCTGATTGGCCTGGGCCCCGGAATGCGGCTGTACGTTGGCGAAAGCGCAGCCGAAAACCCGCTTGGCCCTCTCGATCGCCAATTGTTCCGCCACATCCACATATTCGCAGCCGCCATAATAGCGCCGCCCCGGATAGCCTTCGGCATACTTGTTGGTCAGCACCGAGCCCTGGGCCTGCAACACCGCCCTGGAGACAATGTTTTCCGAGGCAATCAACTCTATCTGCCCCTGTTGGCGCCGTAATTCATCGGCCAGGGCGGCGAACAGTTCCGGATCCCGGTCCATGCCATCTTGGCTAAAAAAATCATCCTTGGCGGATGACGCCATGGCGGCGGGAGTTGACGACATGCATAGATCCTCTGAACACGCAAAAGCCCGCAAAAACCTGCGAGATGGCGAAAAGACGCCAGTTTCAACGGCTGCAGTGGCGGCAAATACCCTTTGGTAGCCCAATCGGCGCTTGCCTATGTTTGCATACCATATGTAGATGTCAGTGCCAACGCATCACAACGGCATCGCGCCTTGAAAGAGAACATTTCTCCGATCGGCCGGCGATTTATCCAACGGGCATTGGGGCGCATTAAAACACCGAACATTCACGGTATGTTGATATTATCCCATTATCTTTGAAAGAACCGCAAACAACCAGCGATGGATAGAGGTGATGGAGCAAAATTCGACCATGGAATTTTCGCGCGTCGAGTTGAGGCGCCTGGCCACCGATATCGTATCCGCCTACGTCAGTTACAATACAATTCCCAATACGGAACTGCCGGCGCTTATTCAAACAGTGCATGCCGCCGTCGCCAGCATCGGAAATAAACAAACCAAAGATGCGGGCGAAACCGCGCGGAAACCCGCCGTGCCAATCCGGCGCTCAATCCAAAATGACTATATTATTTGCCTGGAGGACGGTAAGAAATTAAAGATGCTGAAGCGCTACCTGCGCACCCGGTATAATTTGACGCCCGATGAATACCGCCGGAAATGGGGTCTGGCACCGGACTACCCCATGGTGGCGCCCAGTTACTCGTCCCTGCGATCCAATTTCGCCAAGGAAATCGGCCTGGGGCGCAGACGTAACAAACATAATAAATAACTTTAAATAATAGTTCTAATATACTGTAATTATTGTTCTATTTTCTCCCTGAAAACCTTCATGGCATACTTGCCCTTGCTCCATTCATACCAGACATAGGCGGCCTGTTTCATGTCGCCCTTATTGTCGAAGGTAATCTTGCCCAACACGGTCCGGTAAATATTCGTGGCCAAGGCCTTGGTCATTTTCTTCAGTTCAAAACTGTCGGCCTTGGCCGCCGCCTGGGCCCAAACCTGGATCGCGGCATAGGTCCGCAACGCGTGCATTTCCGGCTTGAAGCCGCGCTTTTTCATATCTGCCGCCACGCCCCGGCCGGGCTTGAATTTGGCGGGATCGGGCGGAAAGGTCATCAAGCTCCCCTCCCCCGCCGCGCCGGTAATGATCCAAAATTTGCCGGTGGCGAGATCATCGCCGGAAATCAGCAGCACCGACATACCTTGGGCATGCAATCGGCGCATGATGAGGCCGGCTTCCCTGTGATAGCCGCCATAATAAAGCACATCGATCTTGTTCCGTTTCAGCATGCTCACCAGCTCCGCATAGTTCTTGGCGCCGGGTTTCACGGCCTTATAGATCGCCTCGTTGACACCCCGCGTGTTCAACTGGGTCTTGGCCGCCCGCGCCAGACTTTGTGAATAGCCTTGACCGTCATGCACGATGGCAAGCCTCTTGCCGCCGAACCGGTCGGCCATCAGGTTGCCCGCGATGACGCCTTGTTGGTCGTCCCGGCCGCTCACCCGATAGACATTTGACAAGCCGCGTTCGGTGAATAGCGGATGGGTGGAGGCGGGCGAAATTTGCAGGATGCCTTCCTGGGCATAGACATCCGAGGCGGCGATAGAGGCGGCGGAACAGAAGTGCCCGGCCATGGAGTTGATGCCCTGATTGACCATGGATTTGGCCACGGTGATGGCCATGACCGGGTCGCAGGCATCATCGGCGACGACCAGTCTGATCTTTTGCCCCAAAACGCCACCCTTGGCGTTCAGGTCCGCGACGGCCGTTTCGGCGC